>DATNJO010001089.1:0-11980 GCA_035603895.1 Pyrinomonadaceae bacterium | reverse complement strand
TCACCTGGCGCTCGCGCCCGCCGTCAAACTCACAAAGAAAGATCCCCTGCCAGCGTCCGAGCAACAACTCGCCATCGCGAAAAGGAACAGTGACGGAGGTTCCCACCAGACTCGTCTTGATATGCGCGTCGGAATTCTCTTCGCCGTGGTGAAATCCCATGCCGTGTTGAGGAATCAGCGTGCGGAGCGCGTGCAGCATGTCGCGCGGCACGTCGGGATCGGCGTTTTCGTTGATGGTGAGTCCGGCAGTGGTGTGTTGCACGTAAAGCACGACGATGCCTTCGCGCGCGCCGGACTCCCTCAGTTTGTCTCGAACGAGATCGGTAAACTCAACCAGCTCTTCGCGCTGGTGCGACTTGACCTTGAGAACGTACATTCTACTAAGAGCAATTTTGAGTTCAGTAGAGCAGTTTTGAGTTCAGCCTTTAGGCTGTTGCTTCGACCGGCAAGCTAAAGCTTGAACTCAAAACGCGTACTCAAAACGCGGATTACTTGCCGGAAGCTTTGCGCTTCAGCAACGCCCAACCGGTCGGCAGCACTGCGGCAGCCAGCGCGATCTTGATCACATCACCCGCCAGGAAAGGCTTAACAGTGATTCCGAAGGCAACATCAAACGGCGTGGTGGTGATCACGGAAAACCACATCCAACCTGCAACGAGGATAATTACTGAACCGATGAACATTGCTTGCACCGCGGTCCAGTACCGCTTGTCCCACCCGTGTTCAGCGAACGCACCCGTCACATAAGCCGCGGCTGGAAACGCCACGAGATACCCGCCCGTGGGACCAAAAAACCGCACAATGCCCGCGCCGCCACCCGCAAAGAATGGTAGGCCCACAGCGCCCTCAATCAAATACGCAATCACAGCCGCTGCGCCCAAACGCGATCCGAGCAGAGCGCCCGTCAAAAGCACCGCAAACGTCTGTCCGGTAATCGGTATTGGTCCAATGTGAATCGCAAACTGCGCCGCCGCGGCAATGAACAAACTAAAAACAATCACCAGCCCGACGGAACGCGTCCAGTCGAGGGGCGCGAGCGCCGCGCCCATCAACGTGTCCGCTCTCAGATCGAATGTATTGGTTTTAACATCCGTGCTCATTTGTGGTTAATCTCCCGCCACAGTCTTCACAACTTCACGCTCAGCCGGCGCCGGTTCAGCGGCCATCGTGCCGATACGCATTTTATGGAACGAGCGCCAAACGAAGTAAACCGATGTCAGGAAGAACACCAACGCCAGAATATGCGTCAACGTCGTATCTCCGTTGTTCCGGTTGGTCAAACTAACCGCGAGCTCAACCGCCAGCAGTCCAAACAACGTCGTAAACTTGATCACCGGATTCAACGCCACCGACGAAGTGTCCTTGAACGGATCGCCGACTGTGTCGCCGACTACCGTCGCATCGTGCAACGGCGTGCCTTTCATCTTCAGATCAACCTCGACGACTTTCTTCGCGTTATCCCACGCGCCGCCGGCGTTGGCCATGAAGATCGCCTGGTACAAACCAAATACCGCGATCGAGATCAGGTAGCCGATGAAGAAGAACGGTTCGACAAACGCAAACGCGAGTGTCGAGAAAAACACCGTCAGGAAGATATTGAACATGCCCTTCTGCGCGTACTGCGTGCAGATTTGGACCACCTTCTTACTGTCTTCCACCGAGGCTTTTTCAACGCCTTCGAGCCGGATGTTTGCCTTGATGAACTCAACCGCGCGATAAGCACCGGTGGTCACCGCCTGTATCGAAGCGCCCGTGAACCAGTAGATCACGGCGCCGCCAGTAATCAGGCCAAGCAGAAAAGGCGCGTGCAAAAGCGAGAGGTTCTCGACGTTGGTGCGCAGTCCTTCAGTCAGTGCCATGATGATCGAAAAGATCATCGTCGTCGCACCGACAACAGCGGTACCGATCAGCACCGGTTTCGCAGTCGCTTTGAACGTATTACCCGCGCCGTCGTTCTCTTCGAGCAGGTGCTTTGCGCGCGCGAAATTCACGTCGGTGTTGAAAGCCTTACGCACTTCGTCGTTGACATCGGGCTCCTGTTCGATCAGCGACAACTCGTAAACCGATTGCGCGTTGTCAGTCACGGGGCCGTACGAGTCGACAGCAATCGTCACCGGTCCCATGCCGAGGAAACCAAACGCCACGAGGCCAAAACCAAACACCGGCGCGGCCACGGGATCGACCATCAACGCACCCAGCCCTATTCCAGACGAAAAACCGAGGTTCGTGAAGAAGTAAGCAATGGCCATCAGGCCGACGATGCTGATGCCGAGCCAATAGGCGGAGAAGTTTCCGGCCACAAGTCCGGAAAGGATGTTCAGTGACGGGCCGCCTTCTCGAGACGAAGTAACGACTTCGCTGACGTGCCGCGACTCGGTCGACGTAAACACCTTGACCAACTCCGGAATGATCGCGCCCGCGAGCGTACCGCACGAGATGATGATCGCGAGTTTCCACCAGAGCGTCGGGTTGCCGCTCAGCGTCGGAATCGTCAGATACGAAACAACGAAAGTGATCGCGACCGAAACGATCGAAGTAATCCACACCAGCGACGTCAGCGGCGCTTCGAAGTTCATCTTATCGGCTGTTTTGTAACGAGCCTTGGCGATCGCGTCGTTGACGAAATAAGAAAGCGCGCTCGCGACGATCATCATGACGCGCATGACGAAGATCCAGACCAGCAACTGTACCTGCACAGTCGGATTCGAAACGCCCAGCAGAATGAACGTAATCAACGCCACGCCGGTCACGCCGTAAGTTTCAAAACCGTCGGCGCTTGGTCCAACCGAGTCGCCCGCGTTGTCGCCCGTGCAGTCAGCAATCACGCCCGGGTTACGCGCATCGTCTTCTTTAATCTTGAAGACGATCTTCATCAGGTCGGAACCGATGTCGGCGATCTTCGTGAAGATGCCGCCGGCGATGCGCAACGCCGCCGCGCCCAGCGATTCACCAATGGCGAAACCGATGAAACACGGGCCTGCATAACTGCCCGGAATGAACAACAAAATGCACAGCATGATCAGCAACTCGACGCTGATCAGCATCATGCCGATGCTCATGCCGGCTTTCAGTGGAATCGCGTAGAGCGGGAACGGTTTGCCTTCGAGACTGGCGAACGCCGTGCGCGAGTTGGCAAACGTGTTGACGCGAATGCCAAACCACGCGACGCCGTAGCTGCCCGCGATACCAATCAAACTGAACAACAGAATGATCGCCACGCGGAACGGCTCCATGCCCGACAACACGCCGAAGTAAAGAACGATCACGACTGCGATGAACGCTTCGAGGATCAGAATGAACTTGCCCTGCGTCGTGAGATACGTTTTACAAGTGACGTAGATCAGTTCCGAGATCTCACGCATTGCACGGTGCACCGGCATCCTTTGCAACTGCATGTAAATCGCGAGACCAAAGCCCAGGCCAAGCACGCAGATGACGATGCCAATCAGCAGCAGGTTGTGACCAGTGATGCCGTTGAGGAAGGTCACCTGCGTCAGGTCGGGAAGTTCGAGGCTCGCCTCACCGCCGTGATGTTGCTGCGCGTAAGCCGGCAGCGCAAAGGCCAGAGTCGAAACGGTGGCAGCAATAGCGATTGCGGCACGCCGCAGTAATAGGGATAGTTCCACTTCGGAGAAATTCCTTTCGAGTTTGTCTAGATTATGGCGAGAAACGCTTTTTCGAAAGCGGGTATTATTGCCGATTCACCGCAAAACTGTCCAATCGCGAGATCTCCGGTCGGTTAGATGACCCGAGCCAGCGCCGGATTGAGTCGATCATGATGACCACCGCGGCAACCATGATGATCGCGGTCAGGGCGGTGTTGATCATGCCCTGAGTTGAGGTTTCCGGCTTTTGCGCCAGCGGCCAGAAGATGTCGGTGATGGATTTAAAGCCCGCTACGAGGGTCGTCGTGCTTACAAAAGTAAGCGGAACGATCGTTACCCAGGCATACTTCGCCTTGCCCGAGTTGACGATCATCGTGGTCGCGACGCACAAAGCCACCGCCGCTAGCAGTTGATTAGCAATGCCAAACATTGGCCAAATTGTCGAAATCGAGCCTGACCATATAAACGCCGCCCACGCCGAGACGACCAGCGCTGAGGTGACTATCGATCCCGGTAACCAATTTGGTTCCTCAAGCTTGCGATAGAATCTCCCGCCAAATTCACCCACCAGAAAACGCGCGACCCGCGTGCCCGTGTCGATCGTCGTCAGGATGAACAGCGCTTCGAACATGATCGCGAAGTGATACCAGTACTTCATGAAACCGCCGAGACCCGGAATGCCTTCGAAGATCTTCGCGATGCCGATGGCGAGTGTGACCGCGCCGCCGGTGCGCCCGCGCAGATTTTTCTCGCCTGATTCCTGTTCGAGTCGATCGATTTCTTGGGGCTGGAGGTTGAAGCCTTCGCTGGAGTGCGTGTCGACCATGCGAACGTACGCGGCTTTTTGTGCGTCTGTGCCTTGCGCGGTGTTGATGGCGAAGTAGTCGCCGGGAAAGAGCGACGTTGCAGCGATGAGCGCGACGATGCCGACAATGCCCTCCATCAACATGCTGCCGTAGCCGATCAGGCGCGTGTCAGTTTCCTTGGCGATCATCTTTGGCGTAGTGCCCGAAGAGACGAGCGCGTGAAAACCGGAGATCGCGCCGCAAGCGATCGTGATGAAGACAAACGGATAAAGCTTTCCGGAAATGACTGGCCCACCACCGGCGGTGAATGGTGTGAACGCCGGCATGTTCAGATTCGGGTGGACGACGATCACGCCAATGATCAGAAACGCGATCGTGCCGATTTTTAAGTACGACGACAGGTAATCGCGCGGGCACAGCAGCATCCAAACCGGCAACACTGACGCGATGAAGCCGTAAGCCGCCATGATCACGATCAAACTGTTGCGCGAGAGTGTGAACGTTTCAGCGAGTGACGACTCGGCAATGTGCCCGCCGAGATAGACGGCAAACAAGAGTCCGACGATTCCGATAATGCTCGCTTCCGCGATCTTTCCTTTGCGAAAGCGATACATGTAAAGACCCATGAACAACGCGAGTGGAATCGTAAAGCCAACGGTAAACGTTCCCCACGGTGATTCAGCTAACGCATTCACGACGACTAATCCGAGTCCCGCGAGCGCGATGACGACGATAAACAGGATCGCTATGCCCGCGACGAGGCCCGACAGCGGACTGATCTCACTGCGCGCCATTTCCGCCAGCGACTTGCCTTTGCGGCGAACGCTGCCGGCCATGATTATGAAATCGTGTACCGCGCCGCCGAGACACACGCCGATCACCAGCCACAACAATCCCGGCAAAAAACCAAACTGCGCAGCAAGCACCGGTCCGATCAGTGGTCCAGCCCCCGAGATCGCGGCAAAGTGATGGCCAAACAGCACCCACTTGTTCGTCGGATAGTAATTGTGCCCGTCGTACATCGTCTGCGACGGCACCGGGCGCGAGTCGTCCAGCGCGAGCACCTTCGCGGCGATGAAGGCGGAGTAATAACGATACGAGATCGCGATTACGCAAAGGGCGCCGATGATTATTGGCAGTGCGTTCATTAGTAGGAGTCGTGTCGGTGGTTTGCCCTCACATAGCCACAAAAGGCACGTGTTATTCCACCGCCTCAGTCTTTTGCGACATGCCGAGGGCGATGCCGATGGCGGCGCCGATCAGGCCGGCGATGATCATTAGTAAACCATAGAGCGTCTGGTTGTGCTTCTCGGCTGCTGAATCAAATGCTTCGGAGAAGAGTTCGCGCGGCGCGACGTCGTGCGGGATGACGAAGAGCCCCACCGCAACCAGCACGAAACAAAGTGCCGCAAACTTCAGACCGATGGGCGTGCGCGAGGGACGACCCATTCGCTGGCCGACGCCGCTGCGCGTGTAGCCGTACGAGAAGTAGACCGCGAGACCGAGTGCCAGCCAGCCGACAAAGCGCCAGTAAGAACCTTCCGGCAGGAAATAGATCAACGATGCGCACGAGAGTGCGCCGAGGCCCGGCAACAGGTATGGACCAAGCGGAACTCTGAATGGCCGCGGCCGCGCAGGATCCTTGTGACGCAGCACCGTCACACCAAGACAAACGAGAATGAACGCGAACAACGTTCCGATGTTGGTCAAACTCACCATCTCATCGACAGTCGCAAATGCAGCGATGCCGCCGACTGCTACACCGGTCAAAATCGTCGTGACGTATGGCGTCTTGAATCTCGGGTGAACAGTCGCGAATGTCGAAGGCAGCAATCCGTCACGCGCCATCGAGAAGAAGATGCGCGGCTGACCGAGCTGAAACACGAGCAACACGGCGGTGTGCGCGACTACCGATCCAAACGCGATGATTGTGTTTTGCCACAAAGCCTGCGGTGCAACCGTCTCCAGCGCCATCGTCAACGACTCGCCGCGCTGCGCGGCAGTCCAACCTCGCACAGTCTCCCACGGCACCATGCCGGTGAACACACCAGCCACCAAAATGTAGAGCACTGTGCAGATGATCAGCGACGCAATGATTCCAATCGGCAGATCTCGAGCGGGATTCTTCGTTTCCTCCGCAACTGTACTGACCGCGTCAAAACCGATGTACGCGAAAAACACGACCGCCGCGCCGGTCAACGTGCCCATCCAGCCTTGCGGTTGGAACGGCTCCCAGTGTTGCACCATTGTCGCGGGCGACACGTAGTAAAGCGCGAGTCCGACGAAGAACAGCAGCACTAGGATCTTGATCAGCACCATGATCGCGTTGAAGTTTGACGACTCTTTAATTCCCCAAACCAGCACGACTGTAATCAACGCAACGATGCCAAACGCGAGGATGTTGAAAACTATCGGCACCCCTCCAATGTGTGGCGCATTCGCGAGAGTCTCTTCGGTTGCGGTGCGATAGTTTGACGTCAGCCAGTCAGGTATGTGAATGCCGAGATTGCGCATCAACCGGTTGAAAAACTCGGCCCAGCTAATCGCTACCGCGACGTTGCCGATCGCGTACTCGATGATCAAATCCCAACCAATAATCCACGCGACGATCTCGCCGAGCGTGGCGTAGGAGTACGTGTAAGCCGAGCCCGAGATCGGCACCATCGATGCGAGTTCGGCGTAACACAACGCCGTGAAGCCGCAGACGATCGCCGTGATGACAAACGAAAGCATCAACGATGGACCAGCACCTGCGCGTTCCGCTGTACCCGACGCGGCCGTGCCGATGGTCGCGAAAATTCCCGCGCCGATGATCGCACCGATTCCGATAAGCGTTACGCTGAAGGCGTTGAGCGTTCGCTTGAGTGAAAATTGAGGGCCGCCGGCTTGGGATAGAATTTCATCCAGGTTCTTGGTCCGAAAGAGTCCGCGAAGCAATGTGTTGCCTCCATGGAGTGGATTCGAAAGGGAAGCCTGCGGAGTTTGGCATGGTCTTGAAAATCTTGCAATCCTGTCTTAGTGTGGAGGCATGTTTCCATTCAGAAACATCCTCTTCCCGACGGATTTTTCTGCCCACTCACACACGGCTTTGAAATATGCCGCAGGCTTCGCGCGCGATCACAATGGGCGCGTGTTGTTGCTGAACGTTCAGGACGCGAAAGTGCCGGCAAATCTGCTGACGCTGCCGGCTTACGTTTTCGAAGATCAGGAAAATCACTGGCTACTGGAATTACGCGCGAAAGCCAAGGATCTGATTGCCGATCCATTGCTGGCGGATGTTGAAGTGGATCCGGTGTTTGTCGAGGGAGATCGGGCACAGGAGATCGCACGGGTCGCGTTTGAACATGAAGTGGATCTGATTACGGTTGTGACTCGCGGCCGCAACCGGCTCTCGCGCGCGTTTGGTGGTTCGATTGGGGAAGAGATCGTGGCCGAAGCGCCGTGCCCGGTGCTGGCGATCCGTCCGCCGCAACGCGATTTTGTCGAACATCGCGGCGGACAAACCGAGATTCGGCTTAATCGTGTGTTATTGGCGACGAACTTTCGTCCTTCATCAGCCGCCGCAACTCCATTAGCTACCAGCATCTCGAATCTCCGCAATGCCGAACTGCACGCGGTCTACGTAATCGGCGACTACTTCGAACAGATCTCGGTAATGTTTCCCGAAGGTGGCCTTGCGGCGCTGACGCGATTGCGCAGCAACGTGCAGGAACGCATGGCCCAACTCGCACGCTCGTCTGGTCCGAGAGCGTCAACGCACATCGCCGAAGGCCGGCCGTATCAGGAGATTGTCAAACTGGCAGCGAATCTCGATGCCGATCTGATCGTCATCGGAACTGCCGTGCACGGTTCGTTGTTTGGCAGTAGTCAGGTCCTCGGGTCGGAGATCGAGCGCGTCATCAGGAACGCGCCCTGCCCGGTGTTGTGCGTGCCTGCGGCGAAGGTTGTGACACCGCTCCCGGCGTTAGTGACACAGGTTGTTTAGGGGCTGTCTGGACCCGATCGATCGGCTTACCTTGCTGCTGCCACAGATTGAAACCACCTAACAAAGCTGCTGCGTTATCGATTCCTTTGCTCTTGAGGGCGACCACCGCACCGGCGGACGTATGTTCGGCGTGTCAAGAACAGTAGGTGACGATCAGCTTGTCTTTCGGGAGTTCATTGACGTGATTCAGGATTTCGCCGGACGGGATTAGCCTGGCGCCGGGGATGTGGCCCGCGTTGAATGAGTCCTGAGTACGCACGTCGACGACGAAAGCTTTGCCGTCCTTAATCATCGCTTCGAGTTCTGCAATCGTGACGCGACGCGCGCCGTCGGCATAAGGTGTTGAAGTGACGGTTGGCGCGTTGTTGGCGTTCCGGTTGTTGCTCTTGCTGTGGAGCTGACTGCACGCGGTTAGAACAACTGCAAGCGCCAGTCCGGTTATTGAGAATGTAAGAAGCCGCATCGACTAACCTCCGAAGTAAATAGCTCGGGTCGCAGAGTAGCATGGTATCAGAAACCCACCAACGAAGTTGGTGGTACTTCATACTCGAGCTACCCAGGTTGTAGGTGAGGACTGAAAGTACCACCAACTTTGTTGGTGGGTTTCTGATAGATGCACGCCCGGAAATGTTATAGTCTGGCTTCCCAACGCTGGAGCTTGTCTATGACGGAGTCGCCGGTCCCGATTCAGTGGGCCAAGGTAATCGACCACACGCGCTGCATCGGCTGTCATGCGTGCACCACCGCGTGCAAGTCGGAAAATGTCGTTCCGATCTCTGTTACGCGCACGTACGTGAAGCACGTCGACGTCGGTGTCTTTCCACAGGCGCGACGCGCACATCAGGTGACGCGCTGTAACCAATGCGCGCACGCTCCGTGTGTAACGGCGTGTCCGACCGCCGCGATGTTCAAACGGAGCGACGGCATCGTCGATTTTGACAAGTCGATTTGCATCGGTTGCAAAGCGTGTATGGCGGCATGTCCCTACGATGCGATCTTTATCAACCCTGAAGATCATTCTGCGGAGAAGTGCAACTTCTGCGCGCACCGCATCGACATTGGACTCGAACCCGCGTGCGTGGTTGTGTGTCCGACGCAGGCAATTCTGGTCGGCGACATGAACGATCCGGATTCGTACGTGGCGCAGATTATCAATCGCGAAAGCGTTGCGGTGCGGCGGCCGGAAAAAGAGACGTTGCCGAAGCTGTTTTACAAAGGCGCGCATCAGGCGACGCTCGATCCGCTGGCGGCGCGACGTCCCGATGGCGGGCTGTTCATGTGGAGTGAGCAGCAGGAGACTTCAGAAACAGTCGTTTCCGGCAATCCGAATTACAGCAACTCTTCCGCGGCGGCGTTGCTTTCCTATGACGTGGCGCATTCGATTCCGTGGGATTGGCGCGTGAGTTTGTACACGTGGACGAAGGGGATCGCGGCGGGGGTTTATTTGCTGGCAGCGTTGCTGGTGCTGTTGGGTATTCTTAAGGTGGACGATCCGATTTGGTTGTGGGCGACGCCGGTTATTTCGGGCGCGTTTTTGGCGATCACCGGCGGGTTATTGCTTTGGGATCTCGAACATCCGGAGCGGTTCTATTTGATTTTCACGCGGCCACAGTGGCGCAGTTGGCTGGTGAAGGGCGCGTTTATCATCGCGGGTTATACGCTGGTTTTGCTGCTGCACTTCATTGCGAGCTGGGCAGGGTCGAGGGCGTTTCAGAGTTGGCTGATGATCGCGGGAATACCGCTCTCGATACTGAGCGCGGTTTACACGGCGTATCTCTTCGCGCAGGCGAAGGCGCGGGACATGTGGCAAAACCCGCTGCTTCCGCCGCACTTGCTCGTGCAATCGCTGTTGTTGGGCGCGGCCGCGCTCATCTTGATTCTAGCGGGACTTGGCGATTGGTTGAGACCCAACACGAATCTGGTCGTCTACATCCCGCCAGCGCGACTCGAAATGCTTCATTTGATCTGGGTCCTGGCCATCACGAGCTTGATTCATTTGTTGATGGTCTGGGGCGAAGTCTCGCTAACACACCCGACAGCACACGCGCGGCTTGCGATTTACGAAATGATTCACGGGCGTTATCGGAACGACTTCTGGATTGGCACCATTCTTTCGCTCCTCGGCGGCCTACTCCCCTTCCTGGCCCTACTGGACCTCGTAAGCATGACCATCGGCGCCGCGGGCGCCCCTCTCGCCCTCGTCGGCCTGATGCTCTTCGAAAGCGCCTACGTCCAATCCGCCCAGTCTGTGCCGTTGGCGTAGAGCCACGATCGTTGAGGAGCCATGTTAGACTGGTAACCAAACAACGTTTCAGACCTGAGGCACGTATATGAAGAGCTACAAAACGGAATCATCCGAGCGCCTGACTTCATTTGAGGAGATATTGCGTGCGGCTCTGGACCTTCCTCCGAGTGGCAGGGCAATGCTGGCGGGTCATTTACTCGAAAGTTTAGACGGTTCGGAGCAGACAGAAGTAGACGCCGCGTGGGCTGAAGAAATCGAACGGCGCATTCGCGACATCGACGAGGGCAGAGTTGAGTTAATTCCTGGTGAGGAGGTTCTTGCTGAGCTACGTTCACGCTTCAAGTAATGAAATACTTTTTCGATCCTCACGCCCGTCAGGAACTTGACGATGCAACCTCACACTTCAGTAGCGTGGACCCATTTCTGGGAGAAAGTTTTGCAGCCGAAGTCGAGCGAACAGTTTCTCTTATTTTGCGATTCCCGGAAGCTTGGCCTCGAGTTACTCGCTCAGCGCGACGATGCCGTACACAAAGATTCCCGTACGCACTCCTCTACCGCGTTAGGAACGATAGTATCGAGATCTTGGCGGTCATGCATTTATCTCGTCGACCCGACTATTGGACAGATCGTTTGAAGGAATAAGGTTGCGTGGAAGAATCAAATAAACCTCGACCCAAACTCCACCCTGAAACTGGCGCGCGGAATGAAACCTTCTATCCGGGGCCGAGTAGGGGACACCTCGCGGCGTTTCCGCCGAAGGAGAGGTGGGATGATTGGACCGAGCTCGATTCGAGGGCGTGGCCCAGGAGGGTCGAGCGGAAGTATTCGTTGGTGCCAACGACGTGTTTCAACTGCGAGTCGGCGTGTGGCCTGCTGGCGTATATCGATAAGGTCACGGGTGAGGTGCAGAAGTTTGAGGGGAATCCCGAGCATCCGGGTTCGCGTGGACGAAATTGTGCGAAGGGACCAGCAACTCTGAATCAAGTGACGGATCCAGATCGCATTCTGTATCCAATGAAACGTGCCGGTAAACGCGGCGAAGGAAAGTGGGAACGGACGACCTGGGACGAAGCTTTAGACACGCTTGCAAAACGAATCCGCGCGGCGATCGTTGAAAACAGACGGGAAGAGGTCATGTATCACGTCGGCCGTCCCGGTGAAGATGGTTTCACCGAACGCATTCTCGCCGCGTGGGGCATTGACGGTCACAACTCACACACAAACATCTGTTCGTCCGGCAGTCGCGAGGGTTATCAGCTTTGGATGGGCCTCGATCGGCCCAGTCCGGATCACGCCAACGCGAAAGTCATACTGCTAATCAGCGCGCATCTCGAGTCCG
>DATNJO010001088.1:0-14599 GCA_035603895.1 Pyrinomonadaceae bacterium | reverse complement strand
CGGACTCGCAAGCCGCAGTATTTCATCATAGAGAACGTTCCCAACTTAGTCCGGCACAACAATGGGAACACTTGGAGAAGTATCGAGCACCGTCTCCGGCTTGCTGGTTATAGTGTGCGGGACGCCGTTCTTTCCCCTCATCAGTTTGGTGTTCCGCAAATTCGTGAGCGCGCATTTATCGTCGGTTGTCGTGGAGGACTGGAAAGCTTTCAGTGGCCCAAGCCGAAGCAGACCGCCTTAACCATCCGTTCGGTGTTGGACGAGAGTCCGGAAAATGCAAAACCGCTTGGCAATCAGTTTCTGAAATATCTGCGGGCGTGGCAGAAGTTTCTCGATCTGTTCCCAGAGAAGGAGCAACTGCCGTCGTTTCCGATATGGGCGATGGAATTCGGCGCGACCTATCCATATGAAGATCTGTCACCGGCAAGTGTCGGATGGAACAAGCTTGGTTCATTTAGAGGGAGCCTTGGGATATCCCTTCGCCGCCTGTCGAAAAATGAGGTGATAGCTGCCTTACCGGCCTATTCGCGCGGAGGCGCGCGGAGATTTCCCAAATGGAAGATCGATTTCATTCGTCAGAACCGCGAGCTCTACAAGCGTCACAAGAAGTGGATCGATAAATGGCTGCCCTCGATCGAGGGGTTTGCGCCCAGCTTTCAAAAATTCGAGTGGAATTGCAAGGGTGAGGAAAGAGACGTAGAGAGGTACGTGATTCAGTTTAGAGCGTCGGGGATACGCCTGAAGCGTCCGACCACTGCGCCGTCACTCATTGCTATGACGACGAGCCAGGTCCCAGTGATCGGGTGGGAGCGCCGCTACATGACGATACGCGAATGCAGCCGCCTGCAGAGCATGGGTGATCTACGACACCTTCCCGAAACGCAGGGGGCAGCATTCAAAGCCCTTGGCAATGCGGTGAATGTTGATGTCGTTCGAGAGCTTGCGCGAAGTCTGCTCATGTTGGAGGCGGAGATTACGGAACTGCGCTTACCGCTATGCAGCCCCGAGAGGCGGCAGGTTGCGGCGTGAGAACATGGCGAGAAGCGGATAGCACGGTATGGCAGTGAAGGTAGTAGATATCCGACCTGGTGTCAGTGTGCTCGCGGTTCTGCGGCACCTGAACTACCGCCCATGGTATGCATTGGGTGAGTTTGTTGATAACGCTGTCGAAAGTTTCATTAAGCATCACGAAGCGCTTGAAAAGACCGATGGTAACGGCGTGAAGCTGCGCGTCGATATCGACATTGAAACGTCCGCACCAGCCCGCATCTCCATACGCGATAACGCTGCAGGCATAGCCGAATCCGAATACGCTCGCGCATTCCGCCCTGCAGCGCTGCCGCCGGATAGATCGGGCCTATCAGAGTTCGGCATGGGCATGAAGAGCGCTGCTTGCTGGTTCGCGCCGAGATGGAGTGTACGGACCTCCGCTCTTGGGGAGCCCGTTTCCCGAAGTATCCACTTCGATATTGATCACATCATCGTTGACGATATCGAAGAGCTTAAAATCCGGGAGAAGGCCGATAAGCGGTGGAGCCATTATACGGAAGTTATCCTTGAGGACATCTTACATGTGCCGGTCGGCCGCACTGTGGCAAAGCTAAAAGAGCATCTCGTAGATATCTATCGCGGATTCATCCGCGATGGCCTTCTTGAGCTTCGGTTCAACGGCGAGGCGCTCGTTTACAAGGAGCCTAAAATCTTCAGGGCCCCTTATTACAAAGAGAAGAGCGGTCCCGAACGGCTCTGGCGTAAGGAGATCGAGTTTGATTTCGGGGACGGGCTCTCGGTGCGTGGCTTCGCCGCGCTGCGCGAGACCGCGAGCGTCGCGAAGGCTGGATTCGCGCTCTTTCGACGCGGACGGGTTATTCAAGGCAGCGGCGACGAGGGCTATCGACCGCCATACGTTTTCGGTAATCCGAACAGTTATCGTTATCAAAGGCTATTCGGCGAACTTCATCTGGAAGGGTTTGACGTCAGCCATACGAAGGACGGGTTCCGATGGGATGAGAACGAGCAGCCCTTTTTGGAGTTGTTGCGGGAGCATTTGGACAGCCAAGAATTGCCTCTTCTCAAGCAGGCCGAGAATTACCGCGTTCGCGCAGCCCGCACTCAACTCTCGAAAATGGCGAAGCAGGCCGTCTCGAATACAGCACAGGCCATGGAATCCAAGCTGCCAAACGTACTTCCTGGGCTTGCCACGGCCGAGCCGGTGGATACGCCGTCTGAGGAGAAGCCTCATGAATCCACTTTGGCGAATCGGCGCTTTCAGATAGACTTCCGGAGCAAGGCATGGTTGATTAACGTTGAGCTTACAAATGATCCTGCCGAGAGCCAGTGGCTGGCGCTGAGCGACACGCCCGAAAGCCGAAAGGAGCCGCGCCGTCTTGATATCCGAGTCTCGATGGCCCATCCGTTTATGGTGCGCTTTGCGCAGACTGATGCGGAGCACGTAGAGGCTCTGCTTCGGGTGGCAGCCGCCATCGGACTCGCTGAGGTTCTGGCACGTGACTCCGGCGTCCGGAAGGCCGGAACAGTGCGGCGAAACGTGAACGACATACTCCGGGAGGCACTTTCAGAACCGTAAACAAGGGATATACCTATGGCAGATCCGAACCCGCTGATTGTAGAGCCGGCACCTGAAGAAGCCCCTCGCGGCAACTGGGCTCCGGTTGTTGGACCAGAGGGGGTGGACTTTCTCCAGAATGTTGTACCGGAGGCGAGCCGTGACAGCATGCGTGAGGCTGCGGTATCGATTCTGGCCAAGAGCACGCCGCCGACTGCCCTGACAGGACAAGAAACCGGCCTGATCGTTGGTTATGTTCAAAGCGGCAAGACCATGTCTTTCGAGACGGTGGCCGCTTTGGCTCGCGATAACGGTTTCAACATGGTCATCGTCGTTGCTGGGACTTCGAATCCTCTGTTTGAGCAGTCCACCGGTCGCTTGCGTCGCGATCTGAGGCTTGATGAGGCCGGACGGCCGCGGAGATGGATACATTTTCCGAATCCAAGCGCGGGCGATGCAACAGTGCAAGCTATCCGCAACGCTCTCGCGGATTGGCGTGAGCCCGGCACACCGGAGGAGTTCAAAAGGACAGTTCTGATCACAGTCCTTAAAAACCACCGTCGCCTTCATAGTCTCGCAGACCTGCTGCGTGCAGTTGGAATGCAGAGGACGCCGGTTCTGATCATCGATGATGAGGCAGATCAGGCAAGCCTCAATACCGAAGTGGCTCAAGGCCAAGAAAGCACCACGTATCGCTATCTCATGGACCTGCGTCAGGAACTGCCCAACCACACGTACCTTCAATACACAGCGACGCCCCAAGCGCCTCTGCTGATCAGCATAATCGACTCGCTCTCCCCGAATTTCGTTCAAGTGTTGGAGCCAGGGGAGCAGTACGTGGGCGGCCGCGAGTTCTTTGCCGACGATAGTCCGTATACGCGGGTGATCCCGCCTCAAGATGTGCCGACGAATGCCAATCCTCTGACTGAGCCGCCGGACTCGCTGCTCGATGCGCTCAGGGTTTTCATGGTCGGAGTGACCGCGGGTATCCGAGAAGGACAGAACACCGGCAACCGCTCGATGCTCGTTCATCCATCGCACAGTACGGCGCAGCATCGCGAGTACTACAACTGGGTCCGCGACGTGTTCGATGAATGGAGGCGGATTCTCAACCTACCCGATGATGATCCCGACAAGCAGGATCTTATCGAGGATTTTCGCAATGCGTACAACGAACTCGCACAAACAGTGGGCAACAGCCTTCCACCCTTCGACGATCTGATCCCGTCATTTCGCTACGCCTTCAACAATACGCTCGTCATGGAGGTCAATGCCGTCAGAGGCAGGACTCCGCCTGTGGACTGGCGTAGCACATACGGCTGGATACTCGTTGGTGGTCAAGCAATGGATCGTGGCTTCACTGTGGAGGGCCTGACGGTCACCTATATGCCTCGCGGAATCGGCGTCGGAAACGCCGATACCGTGCAGCAGCGTGCACGGTTCTTTGGCTACAAGCGCCCCTATCTCGGCTATTGCCGGGTGTATCTGGAGCAAGGGACGCTCACAGCTTTTCAGCAGTATGTAGAGCACGAGGAGGACATCCGTAGCCAACTCGCCGATTTTGAGGATGACGGCCGCCCACTAAATGAATGGAAGAGAGCATTCGTCCTTGATACGGCTTTGCGTCCCTGCAGGCAAGAGGTGCTGCAGTTTGACTTCATGCAAGGCCGCTTCTCTGATAACTGGGTCGCGCCCCGTGTTGTCCTTTCACCTGCCGATGTCATACAGGCGAATCGCGAGACAGTCGCCGGCTTTATTCAGCGCCTTGCTTTCGTTGATGACGAGGGTCACGCGGATCGTACGGACATCCAGCGCCATCAAGTTTGCGATGACGTTGCTCTTCGCTGTGCCTTGGAGCAGTTGCTCGTGCGAATACGCATCACCGGACGCACGGATTCCCAGCGGAACACCGGACTTCTTTTGCAACTCAGCAGGGCTCTTGAGGACGAGGCCACTGAGACCTGCGTCATTTACCGCATGAGCCCAGCAGAGCGACGGCGACGCGGCATTGATCGCAACGGCGAAGTGACTAACCTTTTTCAAGGCGAGGCGCCGGTGATGCCTCGTGATCGTCGGGGCGAAATCTATCCCGGTGATCGCGCCATTCGCGACGCCAACAGGGTCACAATTCAGATTCATACCTTAGATCTTACGCAGGTCGATGATGGCCGCGGTGGCCCGGTCATCATGGAGAATGTGCCAGTGCTTGCGGTCTGGGTACCTGCGCGTCTTGCCCGAGGCTGGCTAAATCAGATTCAGCCAGGCGGAGCCCAGTAATGAGCACACGACTGGAGGGTCTGTTCGACGCAATCGCTCTGCCCGAGCCCGATGGTTCCCCAAAGCCCATATACGCGGTCGTGCCCGTTCCGGGGTACGAGAGCTATTTCGTCGGTAAGGACCGCGACGGATGTGCCTGCCTTCTGGTCGCAGCAGGCGAGCACTCCGAACGGATGCATTCGCCAATCCGGCTTGAGAATCTCGACGTTCAATTTCAGTTGCGCTGCCACCTGAGACGGAAAGACGAAGTACAGCGAATGGGCACGTTTACCGTCGTTAGGTGCCGTTCCCTCGATGCGGAGTTAACACGGTACTTTCTCTTGGTGTGCGACACCATAATCGCAAGGGTTGGCGATCAGCCTAAGCAAGGTGAGCTCGCTGCGGCTATCCTTCGGCTCGCTGCAATCTTTCAGAAGATGCAGAAACCCGCCTCGAGGCCTTTGAATGGCCTCTTCGGGGAACTGTTCTTTATATGGAGCAGCGCCAGTCCTCCTAGGGCCGTTGCAGCCTGGCGAGTCAATGATACGGCACGCTTCGATTTTGCTGAGGCGAATGTTCGTATCGATGTCAAAGCGACCTCCGGCCGCCTGCGCAGCCATACATTTTCGTACGAACAATGCAATCCGCCGCCCGGCACCATTGCCGTTGTTATTTCTCTGTTTGTCGAACGCTCGCCGGGAGGAATATCGCTTCGCTCTCTCGTTAACGAGGTCGAAACGAGAATTGCCGCCTTCCCCGACATGATCCTCAAGCTTCACGAGACGGTCGCGGAGACGCTTGGATCGAGCCTGAGTGAAGCTATGGGTGCGGCCTTCGATACCCATCTCGCAGAATCATCTATGAAGCTATATAGTCTTCTCGATGTTCCGGCGATACGCGGGCCCTTGCCTCCGGGTGTGAGCGAGATGCATTTTCGCTCCGATCTATCGTCAATGTGCGCGCTCAGTAAAGAAGCTTTAGTTCGCCACGACTCGGCCTTCCGTGATCTGCTACCGCAGCTCTAAGTTTGGTTTATTTTGACTCAGTAACGCATCTCCAAACCCTTTTCTATATCTTGGGCCAGCTTGCTTCCCATACGGCTAACCACGGTGGATATCGCCTGAAGTTTGGCGGACTTAACGGCTATATTGTGAACAATGTTGGCACTGCTCATCCTTCCGGCGAAGTCAATTTGGATAGCTTGGTTGCTGATTCCTAGCGCCGCTTGATGACCGGCGATCGATGTGCCGGCCGCGGCGTAAGCAACTCCGCTAGCTTCTCTACCTTGCTGTGCTGATATAGAAGCCATGCGGTCACCAGTCTGACGTTCGACTTTCTGAGCGTCAGTAAAACTTTGTGACGCGTTCGCGTTAACGCCGCTCGTATATTCAATGCGCGCGGCATCGTACCCGCGCTGGTGTAACGTGAGAGGCATTGCACCATACTTACCGCCCGACGCTTCCGATACTGTTCCAGCGACACCTTCACGGATAAGATCGATAGGACCACCAAACAAAGGGATATTACCTAAACCTCTGGACCATTCCTGTTTACGTCCGACTTGTGAATCGGTATTGGCTTCACTCGCCTGGCGAGCGCTCATCGTGTTGTTATCTCGAATTGATCGCTGAGTACTTGTCTGGGCCATTTGCTCGTTATAACCGGGGACCGCGCGATTCGCGCTGCCAAACATCGTGTAAGCCTGGCTCACGCCAGCGCGAGAGGCGGCCATTGCCGCGCCGGCACTAGCCTGTGCGGAGGAGAGAGCTTGAGCTTTGCCGGAAATGAAAGCAGCTTGATTTCGCAACATACCCGACTCACGATTCGCACGGGCTTCAGTCGTTTGTGCGTCGTACGATCCCTGGGCCTGAGTGTTTTGGGCCAACTGATTTATCGATGCGGCAGCGGTCGCACTGTAGGCTTCGACGCTAGTGCTGATGACCATCGCTGCGAATTGTGACATAGCAGCCGAGACGCCTTCGTAAACCTGGCCCATCGAGAAGCGGTAAGCAAGATATGGCGAGATCCACAAACAGCCGCCGGCAATCGTCATCATCAAAGTAGCGATCGCGACGACATACACAGGCGAGGCGAAGTTACTCTTGATCGCGTACATCGTCGCGTAATCCCAGTTATACAGTGGTTCCGAATCTCCGAGCGCCATCGCAATATTGCCGAAAAGGTAAGCAAGGGCACGGATGAAGTAGCTCACAGCCGGCCAAATCAATGTCAACACGCCTGCGCCCCAGGCGAACGGATAGCTCACCTTGTGGGCGAGTTTCTGATCGATCGCCACCGCCATCATCAAAGGCGCTGCTACCTTAAAAATGAGAACCAGGAGAGCGCCTAACACGAGCAGCCAGAAATCACCAGCTTCCAGAATCGTGCGCGATACGTTTAATAGATTGAACAGGGTAGGTAACGTATAGGAAGAATCGTTGAGCTTCTTGTCGAGATCCTTGATCGTACCTTCGCTGTCATAAAGGACACCTAAAAAAGTGCCTCCCGTGTCGCTGTTAGGCTGAACGGTAAAATCACGTCCGTCAACCTTCACGGTGAACGTGCCCATCACGAGTTTCTCGTAAGATTCGTTGAAGCTGTCCCGTTGCGCCTTGTAGAACTCAAACAGCAATCCGCGCCCGGCACTGCCGTTGATCTCATTGCCTTCGGCAATCTCCCTGCCCGTAGCCGCCATCTGTCCGATCAGCCAAACGCTTGAACCCACCAGACCAAAGAAGAAAAGCGATCGTAGGAAGAAAAAGACTAAGTTTGAGTTACCGCCCCCGGCGTTCTCGCGCCACAGACGCAGAAAGCTAAAGAGCAGAACCAGCACTGCCACTGCGATCGCGATACCGTACACCCAGTCTTGTAGATGACTGAGTACCTCGTTCTGGAGATAGGGAAGTAGTTGAGACGCCTTAATGCTGAGCCGAGCAATATGATCCGACAGTGAAGTACCGCTTGGCGTCGGCGTTTGTGCGCGTGCTGTGAGGGCAGTAGCAAGAACACCACCCGTCACCAGCACTAAACGCAACATGGCTCGTTGAAATTTTCTGTGAATCATATTGCCTCGTTCTAACGCTATTCAGGGTGAGCATTAATGATTATATCCGTCAATGTGTGCTCGATTTGATCTTTGGTTTCCTGCAGACTCAACCAACCATCAGTAGCTGCCATTATCGAGAAGGCAAAGTTCTCCATGTCCTGTAACCTCAGTCCGTATTTCGCGGCGCGCTCGGTAATCTTGTCCTGCAATTGGGCGTGCTCTTTTTCTAAGTCAGCGATTAGTGACTGCTGCTGGAGAATGACATCATTGAGGTGCGCAACGTTTGACTGATCGACGTCGGGTTTATTCTTTTCGATCTCCAATTGTTGCTCAGCTTGTTTCAAGACTTCACGAGCGATGGCCAGATCCTTTTGCACCTGAGTGCGCCGGACACACCAGCTTTCAAGCTGACTGTCATTGCGCGCGAGCTTATCCAGACGCGCCACGGTTTGATCGGCGGAACGGCCGATCGTGAACTTCAGATAGTTTTCCAGATCTTTTAGATCCTGCTGTGGATCGAAGATGCCATTCCGCAGACGGTCATCGATACCCTTGAGCATCGCGATCCGGTAGCGAATCATGCCTTCGAGTTGCCGTTTTAGTTGAAACGAGCCACGGACGATTTGGCCGACATTGCTGATAAAGCGCACGAGCCGCACATTGCGCGCCAGTTGCTCATCAACATTGCGCAAAATGCCTTGCATTGTCGTGAGTTGCTGGATCGTCTTGTCGACCATAGTTGCGTAGTGACGAACCGTTTCCAACCAGCGGTTCGCCTCTTCGATTTTCTTCGCGAGCTGTAAAGCGTAGTTTGTCGGATCCCAGACCGTGAACTGTGCCTGTACGGGTGTTGCAGGGACAATCAGCAAGCCAAGAAGAAGGCCCACAATTGCATAGCGTGATAATCGGGTTCTCATATTGATCTCACTTTCATGAACGGAGTGACTCGCCGGTCAGTAATGATTCGTCGAACATCAACCCCGAAGCCGCCAAGCCTTGTGGATACTGCGAAGCCAGCCAGGCGATGACTTCGGTAAGCGCCCAATCAGGACAAAGCGCCGCAGCGCGTGCTCTTGCGTTGGCCTCATCAGGATGCGTCGTAAAGGTCCAAAGGAGAGTGGGGCTCAAGTTGTTTTGCACAACCTCGACTTGTTGATGATCGCCTGAGCCAAGGACCATCACCCATTGCGTGTAGAAGCCATCGACATTCTTGAGTGCGCTGATGGCCTGGATAGTTCGCGGTGAAAGTCTTGCGTCCCGAGCCAGCAGCGACAGATCACCTGTCTGTTTGCCAATCAACTTGACGCCGGCCGTGCTTGTTACGTCGTGCATGCCCTCGAAATCATCATAGGTGTGCGTCATCATCATCGTAACGACGTTATGCTTGCGGCCGTGACGAGTGCCTTTCTTCAAAACTGGAATCAGACCGGGAAAGTTTTGCCGATACTCATGAACCTCATCGAACACCACCAGCGTTGGCGCCCGAGTTCCGTCAGGTTGTTTTTCGCCGATCGCGCGAATCACACGTGCTCCGATGCGATTAGCTAACGTCTGCTTGATGTCGGGCTGAAAGCTGTTTAGAGAGTCCAGTTCATATACGTCGTAAGCAGAGCTGATTTGAAAATCCGGGTGCGTCGGCGCATCGAGCCAGGGGTTACCGAGGTATTTCTCGAGTGCGAGCGCAATCTCACGGGCGCGATCGTTAAGCCCATCACTGCCGAAGTCATAGGCTTCCAGCATGGCAACCAGATCGGAGTGAACAGGCTCGCGCCGCGGCTTGCCTAGACCATTGCGGGGAGCGATGTTCTTCAGCACCTGGACCACAGCTTTCGAGAGCAGATCGCGAGCCAATGGATCACTCGCTTCCGCCAGGTTCATGGCGTCCATGACAATCAGCGAGATCTGTTCCGTGATCTTGTTGAGCTGTAGATCCTTACCGTAAACGAGTTCGGGAAAGTCCCAGATGTTGATTGCTTTCGGATCTTCAGGAGTGAATCGATGGTACCTTGCGCCAGTGACAAACGCGTGTGGAGCGAGCGAGCCGCCATTGTCGAGAGCATGAACTCGCAGATTAGGGATCGTAGCGAGAGCGTCATTTATGATTCTCGCGCCGCAGATCGTTTTTCCAGCGCCTGGCTCGCCAAGAATTAGCACCACAGGCGACTTGATGTTTGTCCGACTCGACTTGTCCCACAAGTTCAGACCAGTCAGCCGGCCGGAGACAGTGGTTAACAATGTGTGCGGACGATGTGAGCCGCCCCAGGATGATTCAGCCGGAATAAACGCAGCGAGCGAATGAGCTACTTCCGTCAGCTCGCGACCATTGGTTTCAGCGCACGCTTCGCCGACAAGCGTACCGGGATAGAGACAATGCAAAGCCGCCGGTTCCTCACGCGCAGCCTGCACCCCATCAAGTGTTTGAAACGCGCTGACCAGCGCGTCAGCGTTTACATCGAGTTGCTTGACAGAGAGTTGCAGTTCGGCGCGAGTACGAGCGGGATCGCCATAAACCACGACGTACTGACGGAGCTTTACGAGCGCCTCACGCGAGCCGGTAATGGCCTTACGCGTCTGCTTTAGATCATTGAATGATGCTTCTGCTTCTGGCGTCAGTTCGTAGCGGCCGTCAGCTCGGGTTCCCGATCTCTCTACATGTTTGATATGTGAATCAAGTTTGGCTTTCGCCTTTTCACGATCGATGCTGATGAACTCCGTGATGATCGTGTGCCTGAAAGAGAGCCCCGGATGGGCCGTCAACGCACGCATCGCATCGGCGGCGATGAACTGTTCACCGGGTGCAAAGACAGAAACGATGGTGGCTGGACAGATGCCATGCAGTACATACCAGCCGCGATCTTCTATTGTCTCAGCACACAAATAGTCTCGGAGATCACATCCATCGTATTGCGGCAGACGTGGCACTGATGCTGAGCCGGTTACATGGCTTTGATACACAGCTCGCCAGAGTTGTTGACGGTTCAGGCGGTGCAGGCTGACAGGACTTTGCATCTCCAGCAGTCGAAAATACTTTTCCGCTTTGCGAAGACTTTCTTCCTCATGTTCGCGAATCCGGCGCACGACGCCGTCATCTCGGGAACTGGACCAGTTTTGTGCTGCACGCTGTTTGAAGCCTCTTAAACGATGCTTGCTCCAGTCACTTGCCATCGCGGCAACAAACATATTGAAGCCGTGCAAAGACCGGTCATTCACATGAGAAGCAGGTACGCGCACGAACAACGACGCATGCTCTTGTCGAAACACATGCGTGTCGGCCATTGCTTTTAGAAAATCAATGTTTAGATCATGAAGCCGAGCGGCTGGGAAATAAGCGTGCTCGTAGCTGCGTGCTCGCAGGTGCTCGGCGATCGCGCGCCCTGGATCTGGACCAACGGCATAACGGAACTGCAAAACGGTTCCGGCAGGCAGGTCGACGGTAAGCATATCTGCAAAGCCATCGATAAATGCATCTGTCACTTCATCGGGAGCGAGCATTGTGGGCTGAAGTGGGAGATCGTAGCCGCAGGTGTATGAACCATCGGCATGCCGCAAGACATCCCCGTACAAGCCAACGATTGATGATCCGCGTGTGCGCCCTGCAAGCCTTGGCGCTTTGGCCTGCGCCGGCTGCTGGAGAGATCGCTTTCTTTCGAGAGCACCATCCTGGCTTCGAGAAAACTCCCGACGATCTCGCGACGCTTGCCTCGCGGTCGGAATCAAACGCAAACCAGTGCCAATTGCGAGGCCGTACGCGGCAGCAGCAGTGAGACCAGCGACAATTGAAGTTGGATCCATGATCGTGTCTTTCTTGGTCGACTTATTTGACTGTTAGTAGCCACGCTCGACGCGGTTGGCGCAGGCCATCACCAGGAAACGTTCGCCGTGCAACCGAGCTCTCATACAAGGCCTTGATCGAGTGCTGAAACCAATAAGGCTTCCGGCCAACTTTTGTGTAACGGAAGAACGCGTATGACATCGCGGCGCTTAAGATGCCAGTTAAGAACCAGAGCGGTACGAACCCTATCTTCAGCCGGAAGAAGAAAGGCAGCAGATAACCCACGAGTGTTGCAGCCAGAATGCATTTCCAGTCACTTATCAGCACGCCGAAACGGATTACTGGCAAATAGATGTTGGGTCGCACAGGTCTAAATCGCATAAATTCTCCTCTCGGACGGAGCAGGATCAGCTCATCGCATGGCTGATCCTGTTCGTCCTTGGACCAGTTAACAGCCGTCACGTTCATGGATTAGAAGGCTGGCAGATCGGGACTGCGCCCGTTTGCGTATTCATTCCAGAGCGCGACGATCCCGCCGAATCCCAGGCACGCCGCACCAAAGATCAACTGTGCGCCCCAGGACTGCCGGCGCATACCGTTAATAAGTGCCCATCCAATGCCACCGATCCCGGCAGCGATAAGCAACCACACGCCGAGTGTCACCAGATTCTGAATGCCGGCGATTGGAGCATTCGGATTGCCGCCGCTAATGATTGGTCCGCCGGTTTGTGCAGCAGCGGGGCAGACTGTCGAAATCACAACAAGAATCGCAGCCGCGCCCAGAACCAGAAGGGGTTGAACCATGCGCAAGAAGATTGCGGCTCTGAAACAAATCCGCGTCCATTGTTCTGCACGTGAATGTCCGGGCAGATACTTAAGTCTGCCAAAGGCAACGGTTGGTTGGTCCATGTTAGTTCTCCTTACAGATCGAAACGTTGGTTCAGATGAATTTAGTCTGTTGAGTTCACGGTACTGGTCCATACCAGCACCGTGAGCACTCGAACACTGACTGCCCCCCGCTCAATCATCTTTCTGTTTGCGCTAGCAACTGAAGCGTTGAGTCAGTGTTCTTGCGCTTGACTTAACAAGACCTATGCCACTCGGATTCGAGCCGGTCTCAGGTTTGCGAGAGGAATGATCGGAGATAGAGATATGAGGCTGGCAGTTGCATTGATCTTACTAGCGTTTTGCAGTGCGAATATCTGCGCACAAGACCACGAACGTGGTCGAACGACACACACATGGCGCCAGCGCGCCAAGGTTTACGAGCCGTTTATCGCATCATCAGCACAACGCTACAACATCGATCCGTATTTGTTGTGGACCATTGCCTATTTGGAATCGCGCTTTAGAAAGGATGCAGTGAGTTACAAGGATGGCAAACCATGCGGCTACGGCATAATGCAATTTACTGTTTCCACCGCACGACGTTATGGCCTAAATAATCCACTCGATCCGAGAGAATCAATCGATGCAGCAGCCCGCTACGTGCGAGATTTGCAAACACGTTTTGGCCCACGCGTCGATCTAATTCTCGCCGCCTACAATGCGGGCGAAGGAACAGTGGAAGCCTTTCGTGACGGCAAAATCTTGATGCTGCCCAATAACAAGATCATCAATCCTCGACGTCTTCGTACGGGAGGCATACCGCCATACAATGAGACCCGTCGCTATGTTTCACAAGGCGCAATCATCTACGGCACGATCACACGTCGGGCGATTCCGGCCACACGGTTTGATGAGTCTTCCTACAATCGCACCAGCAATGCGATTCCGGTTAATACCGATCGGCGGAACAGCTTGTATTTTTTGGACGGCATCCGTAACGCCTCATCTGAGCACTCCGTTAAACCGACAAAGCCCAATCGAAATACCTCAATCTACGTAAATTAACCGCCCGGTTTCTAATTAAAAAAGAGAAGACCAGCGAGGGATACTCGGTGGTCCTTTTGGTCGTAATGGCAGCACGCAACGAGTGTCACAATTGTGACACTGTGTGACACTCTGTGACGAAGTGTGACAGGTTGTGACACTTGCGCGCTCACCGCGATCTCATCCGGGCGAAACACTGCGCCCACAGAAAATCCTCGATTAGTTCTCTTTTCCAAGCTTGGCACGTCCATTGTTCTGTAGTGGTTTTGCGATCACTCAAACGAGGATCGCTTTTTAGACCTTCGAGCCGAGGAAAGACATGGGCCGACACGTAACGCTGGACGAATATCTGAAAGCATTTACTGACGAAGAAACCGAGTCAGTGCAGGAGGCAATCAGCGTCCGAGTGAGCGATGCCGAAGTGCATAGTCTTGGCATGTTGTTCATCCAGTTAATGGGCGGTTTGGCCCAGTGTTTACGGCGGCCGCCAAAAAGACGCCGGCGGCGCGGACGTGTGACACGAAAGAAAGAGCGCGGATCTTCTGATGCCCTGATATCTGATTTGACCGAAGACGTCACCAATGAGGATGAGGATCTTATTCATTGATTGATGGTGGGAATTCTCATGAATATACCGAGCGAAGCACTCAAACTCTCGATCGAGCCGGAAGTGACAGAACGCGAAGAAGTCGCGACCGACAACCAGGACGCAATTTACTTCCCCGTCTGCCAACGCGATCCCAATGACATCCGAACAATACTGCGACTCGCGTTTGCAGCGATCCTTTTTGCAGGGCTTAGTCTCGCACTGGCTGGACTGCTTACTTACAAGCTAACTAGAAGTCCCTCTCTAATAGTTGTCGAACGCACCCTAGAAGGCGATCGCGTAGTGGGTGACGATCAGCACTACACGCTTTCGGGACCTGTGCAAATGCTCGCGGACCGGCCGGGAGACGGCGACAAGAAATACCTGGTGACGAAATGGGCGGAGAGTTTCTTTCAGATTGATCCGAGAACACGCCGAGACGACTTGTCACGCGGGCTGAAGATGATGACGCCGGAAGCGGCCGTCGCCTTGGTCGAGGAA
>DATNJO010001087.1:0-10652 GCA_035603895.1 Pyrinomonadaceae bacterium | reverse complement strand
CTGCGACGTCGCGAGCGAAGAGCGATCTGAAGGACGTGCGCGTGTTGACGATGCTGACGTCGGGCGTCTGGCAGAAACGCGACTTCGCGCAGCCAGTTGGCGATGGCGTTTACGAACTCGATCTCAAAGTTCCGCAAACGGGGGTGTATTTCGTGTTCGTCGAGAGTCGCTCGCAAGGCGTGAGCTTCCGGCAACTGCCGTATCTGACATTACAAACGGCAGCGGCAACTGCGGCAACGACTGATCGGGAAGGAGAAAAGTAGTTATGCGTTTCATCATCATTGGTTTTTTGCTTATCGGGTTTCTATCTTTCCCGGTGGAGGCGCAGAAGCAGGCGCCGGTCAACGTACAGCGAGTCTATTCGTGTCCGATGCACCCGGAAGTGAAATCGAAGAAGAAAGGCAAGTGTCCGAAGTGCCGCATGGATCTGCGACTTGTTAAGCCTGAGGAAGCACCGGCCGAAACGAGTGTTCCGCAGAGCGAGCCCGCAGTGGCCCAGAAAATGAATATCCCTGACACCGAACTACTCGATCAGGATGGCCGGAAGATTCATTTCTACACGGATCTCGTCAAAGGCCAAACAGTCGCTATCAATTTCATCTTTACCACCTGCACGACAATCTGTCCGCCGCTCGGCGCAACGTTCGCGCGCGTGCAAAAAGAACTGGGCGACAAAGTCGGCCGCGACGTGCGCTTCATTTCCATCAGCGTCGATCCCGCTACCGACACTCCCGAACGTCTCAAAGCCTGGGGCGAGAAATTTCACGCCGGGGCAGGATGGACGTTTGTCACGGGAAACAAGCCGCAGGTTGACGAACTGCTGCGCGCGCTGGGTGCGTCGTCTGCACGCCGCGAAGATCATTCGCCAACCGTACTCATCGGCAACGACACTAGCGGCGCCTGGACGCGCACTTACGGTTTGGCCAAGTCGAGCCAGTTAGTACAAATCATCAACGACACCATTGACGGCAAGACTACTGTTAACACTGCGGAGGTATCGAACTAATGAAACGACAACTCTTTTTTTTGACGTTACTACTGGCCGTCATTTTCACTGCCGCGGGACAGACGCAGGCCCAAACGCCGACGCCGAACAAGCCCGCAGCACCAACGCCGCCGCACGATCATTCACACATGTCGAAGAATCCGGCCGAAGCTTCGCCGGCAGAGAAGTACTTCACTGACGTCGAGCTCATCGATCAGAACGGAAAGAAAGTGCGTTTCTACACGGACGTGCTCAAAGGCAAAACCGTCGTGGTCAATGCGTTCTTCACGAGTTGTACTTCAGTGTGTCCGCCGATGAACCGCAACATGCAGAAGATTCAGGAAGCTTTCGGCGACCGCGTCGGCCGCGACGTTTTTCTCGTTTCGATTACGGTTGACCCCGTCACCGACACGCCCGAGAAAATGAAAACTTATGCAAAGAACTTTCACGCTGGTCCAGGCTGGATGTTTCTGACCGGAAAGAAAGAGAACCTCGATTGGGCGCTCTACAAGTTGGGCCAATATGTCGAGAGTAAAGACGACCATACGACGGTCCTGATTGTCGGCAACGAAAAAACCGGCTTGTGGAAGAAAGCGTTTGCGATGGCGAACGTGGCCGAGCTCGTGCAGGTCGTCGAAAGCGTGGCCAATGATAAAGGCGCCACTAACTAACCTCTAACCTCTGTGTCTCTGTGCCTCTGTGGTCAGAATAACTCACCACAGAGGCACAGAGACACAGAGAGAACTTTTGTGAACATGAAACGGAGTCGTATGAAGAAATACTTTTTTGCTCTTCTCATTACCTTTGCCATGAGCGTGCCATTGGCTGCTCAGACCGCTGACTGCGGCTGCGAAGACAAGCCACTTCCGGAAATACTCGGCGTAGTAAACGGAGTGAAGATCACCAAACAGGATTTGAGCCCGGAAACACGCACGCGCGTGGAACAGTTGCAACAGCAGGTAGTCGAAGCGCGCCAGCGTGAGCTCGATCTCCAGATCGATTCGCTGTTGCTGGAAAGCGAAGCGAAGAAGCGCGGTGTTAGCCCATCGCAAGTGATCAAGGATGAGGTCATTGCCAAGGTCCAAACGCCGACCGAGACTGACGCGCAAGCTTTTTACGATAAGAATAAGGAAAGTATCAAAGCGGAATTCAAGGATCAGAAAGACAACATCATCGAGTTTCTCCGCTATCAACGTCAGCAGGAAGAGGCGCAAAAACTATCCGAGCGGTTGCGGGCCGCAGCGCAAGTGAAGGTGCTCGCGAAGTCGATGGCGCCACCCGTCACTAATGCCGATCGCGCGCGCGTGTTGGCAGTCGTCAACAACAAACAGATCACGATGGCCGACATCGAAGAGAGCTTGCGCCCGTTGATTTTCAACGTTCAGGAACAGGTCTACGCGCTGCGTAAACAGGAAGTCGAACTGAAGGTCAACGACACGCTGCTCGCGCAGGAAGCACAGAAGAAAGGCGTCACCACACGTGCATTGCTGGACGCGGAGCTGACCGCGAAAGTGGCGCCCGTGACAGAGGCGCAGGCACAGCAGTTTTACAATCAGAATAAAGATCGCATCAGCGGTGAGTTTGCCGATCTCAAAACGCAAATCATTCAGTACATGAAGGAAGAGAAGGAGCAGGCAGCGACGGTTGCGTACGCCGAACAGTTGCGGCGCGCTTCAACGGTCCAGGTGAATCTCACCGCTCCCGAGTCGCCGGCTTTCACGATTGCCACGGACGATCAACCGGTGAAGGGAAGCGCGAAAGCGTTAGTCACGATCGTTGAGTTTACCGATTTCGAATGTCCGAGTTGTGCGGCGCAACATCCGGTGCTCGAACGGATCGTGAGCGAGTATGGAGATCGCGTAAGGCTCGTGGTGCGCGATTTTCCGTTGTCACAGCACGCGAACGCACGCAAGGCTGCGGAAGCCGCGGAAGCAGCGCGCGAGCAGAATAAGTACTGGGAATATGCCAGCGTGCTTTTCCGAAACCAGTCGGCGCTCGGTGTTGATAAGCTGCGGCAGTATGCGACCGATCTCGGTCTCGATCGGGCTCGGTTCGATGCGTCGCTCGACAGCGGCAAGTTTGCGGAGAAGGTGCAGCGCGACGTGGTCGACGGACACAAGCTCGGCCTTAACGGCACGCCGACGCTTTTCATTAACGGCAAGCGTATTTCCGACAACTCCTACGAAAGCATGAAAGCTGCAATCGAGGCAGCTCTCAAACACTAGCCACAGATTTACACGGACTAACACGGATCTGATTTTATTCTATTCTATTCTATTCTTATTTCAGGTCTGTGTTTGTCTCTGTGTAGCTCAGTGGCTTCGCTTGGCGCCGTAAAGGCCCATGAAGATGAAGTCGATCTTTCCACTCTTTCCCGGCACGAACACGATCTCGTTCTCGTTCTGGTCGCCGTACGTGAATTTCTTGTCGCCAGTCTTCGTCATCACGTATTCCTTGTCTTCAGTTTTCACGTAAAGCTTTCCGTCTCTGACGGAGACCTCCCATGTGGACGGAGCGTGTGAGTAGACGCCGGCGTAATCGGTCATCTCTGAATTTGTCAGCGGTGCTACTGGTGTGGGCTGCTGTTCTTCGTCCTTGAGTCCTAAGCCGAGTTCCATCGCCTTGTTCAGAGTCTTCCTCATCGTCTCGCCGCTCTTATTCGTCAGCACGATCACCGCAAACTTGCGCGATGGGACCATCTGGATCATCGAACCGTAGCCACGACTGAACCCGCCGTGGCCCACAATCTCCAAACCCTGGTACTTGAAGACCGTTAGCCCGTACGCGTAATACGCGTCTGGTTCACCGGGAACCGGCACGTGATGTTGGGCCATCTGATTCACCAACGACGCGGAAAGCGCTTGCTGACCGTCAACTCGGCCCTCGTTTAGCAAAGCGATGACCCAACGCGAGAGATCCTTCGAGTTGGAGAAGATCGAACCTGCGGGCCACATCGCCGTGTTGTTGAACATCGGCCGAATAATCGCTGGCTTGCCCGCGTCGAGCGCGTGGCCGGTCGCGAACGGATAAGTGATTGCCAAAAACGGACGCAGCGTGGTGCGTTCCATGCCCACGGGTTTGAAGATGAGTTCGTTCATCGCGTCTGCGTAAGGTTTGCCTTGAAGTTCTTCGACCACAAACCCCGATAGCCAGAAGCCGGCGCTTGAATACGAATAGATTTCGCCCTGCTCGGCGAAGAACACATCCTCTTTCCACGAACGCAGCATGTTTCCCAACGAAGCATCGTCGTTTGACGTTGCCGTCGCTGCAAAATCGCGAAAGCCGGCGGAGTTGCTCAACAAGTGATGCGGCGTGACTTTCGCGATCTTCGGATTCAAACCTTTTACTTTGTCGCCTATCGGCTCGTTGAGTTTGATCTTGTCTTTCTCCGCGAGCGAGAGCAGCGCCGCGGCAGTGAACATTTTGGTGGTGGAACCCAAACGGAAGAGCATCTCGGTTTGCATCGGAGCGTTGGTCTCGACATTCGCGACGCCGAACGCCTTTTGATAGACGACCCCGTTGCCGCTCACAATCGCGATCACCGCGCCTGGTGTGTTCGTCGTCTTCAATTCTTCGGATGCCACGCGGTCGAGTTCGGTGAAGTCGATCGGTTTAGCCGTCGCAGAGATTGCGAATAGACCAAGGCACAGGATTAGTAAAGAGAATCGGGTTTGAATTGTTTGGCTCATAGTGGTGCTAGTACGTGTTTCGTTCGGGCAGAGTTTTATACCAAAATTGCTTGGCTGAAATTTACCATTGAGTCTACACTGCCGCCATGCTAACCGACTTCATCTACGCCTTTCGCACGCTGCGCAAGAGTCCGATATTCACAATTACGGTGGTGGTGACCATTGCTTTGGCGATCGGCGCCAGCACTGCTATTTTCAGCGTCACAAACGGCGTACTGCTGCGGAAACTTCCCTATAAAGATCCGGAGCGGCTGGTACTGGCCCGCGGCGATCTCCAGAAACGAAACGTCAAAGACTTTCCGCTTTCCAACGTCGACTTTCTGGACCTGCGCAATGGTGCGAAAAACAATTTCGAAGACTTCGCTGCGGTTAGCACTTTTCGGTTCACGCTTCCTGGATTGGACGGCACGCCCGAGCGCGTTCGCGTGGCATCGGTGTCGACTAACTTCTTTCAAATGATGGGCGGTTCGATCGTCGCCGGCCGTGACTTTCAGGATTCCGATGGAACGCCGCAGGCTCCACCAGCCGACGGCAATGCTGCTGCTAATGCGCCACCTGCGTTGCCAACGATGGTTATCCTAAGCAACGACTATTTTCAAAAGCGCTTTGGTGGCGATCGATCTATAGTGGGCAAGCCGCTGCCAGTGTCCGCCGCGTTTGGACCACCGCCGATCGTCGCTGGTGTGCTGGCGCCGGGTTTTGAGTTGCTGTTTCCGCCGAAGGCAAACGTGGAGCAGTTTCCGAGTATCTGGATTGCCGCGCGCATTCCTTACGATGTAGCCAACCGCAACAACGTGCAGTGGCGCGTGATTGGTAAGCTCAAACAGGATGTCTCGCTCGTGCAGGCGCAGGCTGAGGCCGAGACGATCGCGCAAAAGATTCGCGACGAAAACACGATCGCGCGAACGGCAGGCCAGTATTTTCAACTCGTGCCGATGAAGCAGCACCTGGTTGACGAAGTTGAAACCACGATTCTCGCGATCATGGTTGCGGTCATTTTGTTGTTGTTGATTGCGTGTGCAAACGTGGCGAACTTGATGTTAGTGAGAACATCGTCGCGCGAACAAGAGCTCGCCGTTCGAGCCGCGCTGGGCGCTGGTTGGTGGCAACTGGTTCGGCAAACACTTGTAGAGGCGCTCGTGATATCGGCTCTCGGAACAATCATTGGGCTTGGTCTTGCGTGGTTGGGTATTCGGCAACTGCTTTTGATTGCACCTGCGAATCTGCCGCGCTTGAATGCGGTCGGGATCGATTGGCAGGTGTTGGCGTTTTCGGTGCTGGCGGGGTTGTTGTCTGCGGCGCTCTTTGGTGTGATTCCCGCACTTAGAACAGCAAAACCAAACCTCATGGAAACGTTGCGCGCTGCTGGACGAAGCGGTGCGCTTGGCGCTGCGTGGTTGCGTAACGCGGTGGTCGTGATGGAAGTTGCGTTGGCGTTTTTACTTTTGATTGGGTCCGGGCTGATGTTTCGCACGTTCGTGAACATTCAGCGTGTGAATCTCGGTTTTGAGCCACGCGGGTTGTTGACGTTTCAACTGCTTGGCAACATCGGCGACACACCGCAGGAAAGAGACACATTCAAACGCCAGCTTCGCGAGCAACTCGATGCGCTTCCGGGTGTGAGCAGTGTTACGGCATCAGCTCCACTGCCACTGGCCGGCGGGTTTAATCCGGTACGGTGGGGCGGAGCTGAAGCGCAGGAAGATCCGAGTAAGTTTCAAGCTGCCGATCTTCAGATCGTTCTGCCGGGTTATTTTGAAGCGATGGGCACGAAGCTTCTCGCTGGACGGACGTTTACGCAGGAAGACAGTACGCCCGACCGTAACCTGCTTGTAGTCGATCAGGCACTTGCGGCGAAGGCGTTTCCAAACGAGTCGGCTGTTGGGAAAAAGATACTGTTTCGCGTGCGTACGCCTGAGGCGCAGTGGGGAGAGATCATTGGTGTGGTGGCCCATCAGCGCAACACCTCGCTGATCGAACCGGGCCGCGAACAACTCTACATCACCGACGGATACGTGGACCACCAGCTCGCCTCGTGGTGGGCGTTGCGCACCGACGGCGACCCCGGGGCTCTCGCGGGCTCTGTGCGTGAAGTCATCCGTGGTATGGGCAAAGAGACCTTCATTAATCAGATGCAACCGATGGACACGCTCGTGACTGCCGCCCAGGCCCAGACCCGCTTCTCACTATTATTAATCGGCGTCTTCTCGACGATCGCCGCACTACTCGCCGGCGTCGGACTGTACGGCGTCCTGGCAACCTCCGTCCGCCAGCGCACCGCGGAGATCGGCGTACGCATGGCCCTCGGCGCCGCTCCCTCGCGCATCTTCCGTCTGATGGTCGGCAAGGGTCTCTACCTCAGTGCCATCGGCATCGCGATCGGCCTGGTCGCCGCCTTCCTCCTCACGCGTGTTTTGGCGAGCATGTTGGTCGAAGTAAAACCGACCGATCCAGTTACATTTATTTCAGTCGCTGTACTCTTTCTTTTTATCGCCATCATGGCCTCCTGGCTTCCCGCCCGCCGCGCGTCAGGCTTAGATCCGACTACGGCGCTGCGGAATGAGTAGTTCAAAGGAGAACATGATTCGCCTTGTAATTTGTCTCCTCTATACGTGATTTGCGTATAGATGTCGTCATAAGTAACATGAGAGCGTGAAGGCTGTTTTCGTCGAGCTACCTCCGTTCGAGCGCTATCGGGCGAATTATCTTGACGACGACGCCTTCCGACAACTTCAAAAGTTGTTGATGCTCAACCCAGAAGCTGGTGCTTTGATCCCCGGTACTGGTGGGTTACGGAAGTTACGCTTTGCTGACGAACGGCGCGGAAAGGGCAAGCGTGGAGGTTTGCGAGTGATTTATTACTGGTGGGACGCCGGTTTGCAGTTTTGGTTATTTACAGTTTACGACAAAGATGAAAGATCTGATCTCACCAAGGCCCAACGCGAAACGCTGAAGCAAATGATCAAGACTGAACTCGAGGCAAGGAGGAAGTAATGAAGCGATCGGTTAAATCCACACAAAAGCGTGGCGCGAAGCGCGACCTTTTTGCGGAGTTGAAGGAAGGGATGGATGCTCTCGCTGACGCACGACACGGTAAGCGGACGCTCCGAACTCATTCGATCGAATTCAAACCGGCGCCCACCCTCACACCAAAAGAATTGATTCGTGTTCGCAAGAACCTGAAACTTTCGCGCGCACTTTTCGCAGTCTATCTGCGAACAAATGTGCGTACGTTGGAAAACTGGGAACAAGGCCGCGCCAAGCCTAACGCGCAAGCCGCTCTATTAATCAATCTCGTCAAGCACTACCCCGACACGGTTCAAAGATTAGCTAGCCTCTAGTTGAAAGTTGGCGACACAGTCGCTGAAATCGCTGCTGCTGCGTACGACAGTCAATGAGCTGACATGGAAGAATACATCAGAGCCAACGCAGAAATGGTCATTGAGGAGCTACGTCCGCTTAGTGGCATCGACTTTGGCTACACGAAAGAGTCTGTCGAATGGCTCGAAGGCTATATTGAACGGCTAAGGAACTCAGGTGAGTTAGATGACTCTGAGACGACGTATAGATTGATGAGTGTGTTCGGTTCGTATCTGGGCGAGTGCATAATTCGCCACTACGGTGGGACTTGGAAGGAACATGGGGCAGGGGATTGGTGCGTCGCTTTCGAAGGCGGCACGATGGCGTTTCCTTTCGCCAAAGTCAGGAAGCAGATGGACAATGGAATATTCGATGGGATCTCGAGTTTCTATAAAGCCATACCAGCAATCCTGAAACATTCCTCAGATGCAGTGATGGCAACTCCGAAGAAGCCGTGGTGGAAAGTTTGGTGAGACTTACTCATGCTATAATTCGTTCGCATGTCAGAGGATTCGCAGGGGCAACAAATCACAGCCAGAGTAATTCGCGACGGAGCCCCGGAGCCGGCGGACAACGACTGGACCCTGGCTTCTCCTGAAGAGCGAATTGAAGCTGTGTGGATGCTGACCGAGCTTTGCTTTGCCTGGAACAAACCTTCAGCTAGTGTACCCAGACTTCAAAGAACTATTACTCGTCTTCAACGCGCACAACGTTGAGTATCTGATAGTCGGCGCTCATGCCTTGGCCGCACACGGGCACGTACGTGCGACAAAAGACCTGGACTTGTGGGTGCGACCTGACGAATCCAACGCGCAAAGGATATTACAAGCACTTTCCGATTTCGGTGCACCCTTGAGCGATCTAACAGTTGATGACTTGAGCAGGAAAGAAACGATCTTTCAGATCGGACTACCGCCGCTACGCATTGACATAGTGACTGACATTGACGGTGTAGAGTTTGAGGAAGCGTGGCCAGATCGTTTAGAGACTTTGTTCGGTGGTGTTCCTGCTTTTGTGATTTCTCGTCAACACCTGATCAGGAACAAGAAAACGGCCGCGCGCTTGCAAGACCTTGCTGATGTACAGCAACTGGAAGCAACTGAAGATCACTTTTAGCTTCAAACTTTCAGTCGGTTCCTGGTTCACTTCTTTCTAATCGTTACGTCTCCCGCTCGCTCGCCGGGAACCACTTCCCACTCGCTAGAGAGTTCTAAAGACCAACCCTCGCCTTTCAAGGGACGCGCGGAGAGATCCGTGGGCGCGGGGACGCGGGCGCGGAGGAGGTGTCCGGTGGAGGCGCGTTCGAGCAATGCTCCGTTGGTTACGGTGAGAACGCCCCAGGCATCGACGAGGCGCATGGTCGGATAGACGGTGTTGCTCGCGTCGATGCCGATCACGTTATTGGGATCGTAGCTGTAACGCACGTCTGAAGTTAAAGACAGGATCAGCACCGGTCCGTCGAGGAATTTCTTTCTGGCCTCGGAAATTTGCTGCTGCCGTTTTTGATCGTGCTGCGTCTCAATCGTAACGATCTCGTCGCCTTCATAACGCGAGATAGCCGCACGTGCAGCGGCTTCCGAAGCGCGAACTCTGATTCCGTATCGCTGTTGTAGAAGCAGTCCAAGATCGGCAGCGGGTTTCAGTCCAGCGCGCCACGGTCTGCCACTGAGATCGAGTAAAGCACCGTAGGCCGGGCCTGAGATGTACGCAAACGAGCGGACAAACGTCGGAGTGTTGCGCGCCTGACGCAGGATGATGTTTGCGCGCACTGCGCTTTCCTGCAAATCAGCGGAACTCAACTTCACGCCTGTGTACTCGGCTAATCCTTCGTTGATCTCGAGCGCGTTTTCATTAACGGCGGAATCCGGAAACAGTGAGCGCCGATAGTTTCGGAAGAGCAACGCATCGCGGATCGCGGCGTTTCGATCGGGACCGGTAACGCGTAAGGCACGCTCAAGTGCGCGCCACTCCATCTGGATCCAGATGCGGCCGTTTAGTGTGTCGAGGTGGGCATTGACTGCATCGCGCGCCGGTAATCCGAGCTTCTCCTGCAAGCGGTGAAAACACTCGTGCAGCAACAACCGCTCGCGCGCCTGCCGAAACTCCGACACGGGCCACATCACCATGGTCCAATGGACGCCGGCCCAATCTAATGCAGTATTCGCTGGATTGATGTTGCTCGGAAGTGTGCCAACAAAGACGCCGTCCTGCGGCGAGAGTTTATGTTCGAGGTCCGCTTGATTCGCGACCACGTTACCACTGCGCGGATCGACAAACATGATTGGACCATACAAAGCTTCGCCCCAGGTCTTAGCGCCGTCGCGGTCAGAAGTCTGTTTGAGCTGGCGAAAATACTGCGCGGCGAGTTTAGTGTCGATACCAGCGGTCTGAGCAGTCGCGCCCGTGATGAACACAAGCAGGCTCAAGACCGCGATGCCGATCTGCGATGGAATTATTCTTAGTGGCGTGGAGACTCTTACTCCTGGGCGTCTGCGTTTCGCTTTTTGCTAAACCTACGCTTTACAGCGAGGCCCGTCAATCCAGCCGCGAGTAGCGTGAGTGACATCGGCTCGGGGATTTCGGCGCTGTTGAAGTTGTAAGTGACGCTTTGAATCTCG
>DATNJO010001086.1:0-2435 GCA_035603895.1 Pyrinomonadaceae bacterium | reverse complement strand
GGTCTTCATTCGTCGCGAGCGGCTTGAGCGGTTTGTTCGGCGCATTGGAAGCAGTTGTCTGAGCTTGCTTCGCTGCATCAGTCTGCTTCGCATCGGCCTGCCTGGAATCCGTCTTCGGCGCAGTTTGAGTCGTGGACTGTTGGTCTGTTGATTTAGTGGTCGTCGTTTGGGCAAGAGCTATGGTCGAACTCCCCAGCAAAGACATGGCCAGCAGAAGAGCACAAGTGGCACGGGAGAAGTTGTTCATCTCGAAAAAACCTCCAAAGAATCGAACGACCTGAGGGTAGGGGATCGCGTGTTGTTTTCGCTAAATCCAGACGCGCAGTCTATGATGACGGGTCTGGCCGCATGGTTGCGCGCCTTGATTTGCGTTTTAACAACTCAAATATACGCATGCCCGCCAAGAAAAGAAAGGAAAAGCCAGAAGTTTCGATCATCGGAACAGGCCGTCTCGGCACGACTTTGGCCGTCGCTCTCGAGGCCAACGGTTATTCAATCCGATCCCTTGTAGCCCGGCACGTTCAAAGCGCCCGCCGAGCCGCTGCTTTCTTAGTGAGGAAGGTCGAGACCTTCGGGGCGAGCCAGCTCAGTTCAGTCCCGCTTTCAAATCTGGTTTTAATCACTGTTCCTGACGATCAAATAGCGAAAGTCGCGGCTCAACTCGCCACCAGGAACCACGATCCGTCGCCCACTGTCCTGCACACGAGCGGGGCGCTGTCGTCAGAAGTGCTTGCGCCGCTGCGGGCGAAAGGCTGGAGCACGGGTTCGGTTCACCCGCTGATTTCGGTTAGCGATCCGCAGGTTTCGATCGAAGGAGCGTTCTGGAGTGTCGAAGGCGACGCACGCGCCGTGCGCATAGCAAAAGCGTTAGTGCGCGATCTGGGTGGGACCAGTTTCTCGATTCGCACCGCAGATAAACCGCTCTATCACGCAGCGGCAGTAATGACTTCCGGCAACGTCACCGCACTGTTCGACGTTGCGCTCGAGATGCTCGTCGAGTGTGGCCTGACACGCGAAACTGCCCGCCGCATTCTTCAACCCTTGCTTGTCAGCACGGTCCAAAACCTCGAAACAAAAGATCCGGCCGCCGCATTGACAGGCACGTTTTCACGCGGCGACGTTGAAACGGTGAAACGACACCTCGCGGCATTGAAGGAACATAAACTGGCTGATGCTTTGGAACTGTACTGCCGGTTGGGTAAACGGTCCTTGGAAATGACGAAGAAAGGGACACGGATTACACGGATTTTGGACGGATGTTAAAGTCTAATTTATGCAACCGACACCAAGCGCGAGTTACAGTCTGACTTTGCGCGTCAAGCTTTCTTCCCGCGCCGGCACACTCGGTGAACTGACAACAGCCATCGGCCGCGCCGGCGGCGACATCGGCGCCATCGACATCGTTACCGTCGGCAACAACTACATCATTCGCGATATCACGGTCGCCTCCGCTTCCAGCACCCACGGCGAACAGATCGTTCAGGCAGTCAAAGACATCGACGGCGTCGAACTGATACAGGTTTCCGATCCGACGTTTCTCATGCACCTCGGCGGCAAGATCGAGGTGGTCCCGAAAGTGCCGTTGAAAACTCGCGCCGATCTTTCGATGGCCTACACGCCTGGCGTCGCACGCATCTGCGACGCGATTTACAAAGACCCGGATAAAGTTTTCACGTTAACCATCAAGAAGAATACGGTCGCGATCGTCACCGACGGCACCGCGGTTCTCGGACTTGGCGACATCGGTCCCGCCGCCGCCATGCCCGTGATGGAAGGCAAGGCGATGCTCTTCAAGGAATTTGCCGGCGTCGACGCTTTTCCGATCTGTCTGAACACCAAAGATCCTGACGAGATCGTGCGCACGGTGAAAACGATCTCGACTGGCTTTGGCGGAATCAATCTCGAAGACATCTCCGCACCGCGTTGTTTCGAAATCGAGGATCGGCTCAAAGAAGAACTCGACATCCCGGTTTTTCACGACGATCAGCACGGCACGGCGGTCGTAGTTCTCGCGGCGCTTATCAACGCGTTGAAGATCGTCGGTAAGCAGATGGACCAGATCAAAGTGGTCGTTAACGGCGTCGGCGCGGCGGGTGTGGCGTGTTCGAAAATCATCATGGCTGCGGGTGTGACGAACATCATCGGATGCGACCAGACCGGTGCTCTCTATCGCGGCCGCAAAGAGAACATGAACTGGGTCAAGGATTGGTATGCGCGAAACAGCAATCCGAACGACGAGAAGGGAACAGTGAAGGACGTCATCAAAGGCGCGGACGTGTTTCTCGGTCTGTCAGTGCCGGGCGTGATCGGCGTCGAGGACGTTCAGAACATGGCCGAGCAGCCAATCGTGTTTGCGATGGCGAATCCGACGCCCGAGATCATGCCCGAAGACGCGGCGCCTTACGTTGCGGTGATGGCGACCGGCCGGTCTGATT
>DATNJO010001085.1:0-8735 GCA_035603895.1 Pyrinomonadaceae bacterium | reverse complement strand
AGAGTAACAAGGAGATCGCCACCAAGCTCTCGATTAGCATCAAGACCGTGGAAACTCACCGCGCCACGGTTATGCGCAAGCTCGACATCAACTCAATCGTCGAACTGGTTCACTACGCGATTCGCAACCAGCTCGTAGAAGCCTAGACAAGAACTCTCGCGCAAAGACGCAAAGGCGCAAAGAAACCTCTCGAGACGGTAGCGCGGCGCCTTTGCTTCTTTGCGCGAGAATTAGCTCCTCGCCTCTAAGCTACATAGACGCCCCACACTGAAATACAGACTCCACCCGATGTGCGAGCTTGCCTCAACCTCTTATTGTGCTTTCGGTTAGACCCTCGCGCTCGGTTATATGTTTGAGTCAGTCTTCTAACGAGCCATGCTGTGAGCGATTTAGTTGCTTTCGTGTTTAGAGACCAGTTTCGAGCTCCTGAAGTGCTGAACGAACTCAGGCGACGCGACTGGACATGGGTGCGGGACCTCGACGAGGCGGTCGCCGTTACGGTCAACGAGAACGGCAAGACGAGGGTTCAACTGAGTGTCGATCCTTCAACTCGCGACGGAGCAAGGTGGGCCAGGTTATGGGGGTCGCTGTTGAGTTCGACGCTGTTCATGCCGTTGACGGAAGTTATGGTGAAAGCAGCGGACGGGCTGACCTTTTTGCCTCGACAACCGTTAGACCAGCGGCGGCCGCCCGACGAGTCGAACGTTGAATCGCAGTGGTGGTGCGATTCACTTGAAGCCGCAAACAATTTTAAGCGAGACGTCGCCGCTCTGATGGCCGGTAACGCATCGGCCATCTTTATGTTATTGCGGGCTGGAAATACGGCCGTGGTGCTCAGGCAGTTGAGCAATTACGGCAACACGATTGTCCACACGTCTCTGAGCCAGGAACAAGACAAGAAGCTGTCCGAGTTGTTAGGCAACGGCACACTTTCCCGACGATGAGTACGAGAGACACGCGCACTTTTCCATCGCTGGTCCAGGCACCTGTGGTTTCGGCGGGCGCGCCGATTTACGCGAGTCTCATCTATTTCATCGGGCGAATATTTAGCTGCTGGCATTTAAAGATGAGCCGGCCAATGACCAGGGGTAAAGAGAGTTATCGAGTTTGTCTTCGCTGCGGGATGCATCGCGCTTTCGACGTCGAGGGCTGGAGGTCGACCGGCAGGTTTTACGCCCCTCCAGTCGAACGGTCAGTTGAACGGAGGCTTGGCAGATGAACTTCCAAAACATTTCGCAAACCTTGATTGTCTGGTTGGCGGCATTCGGCGTGAAGATACTCGGCGCTATCGCCTTGTGGGTGATCGGCCGCTGGTTGATCCACTTTGCCGTGGGACTCATTACCAGAGGACTCAAGAAGCGGCCAATCGAGCCAACGGTAATCAATTACCTGGGATCGACGGTTTCAGTCCTGCTGAACATTACGTTGGTCGTCGCGATTCTCGGTTACTTCGGCGTGCAAACAACGACCTTTGCTGCGCTGATCGCATCCGCCGGCCTGGCGATTGGATTGGCGTGGAGCGGTCTGCTTTCCAACTTCGCCGCTGGTGCTTTTCTAATGATTCTGCGGCCGTTCAAAGTCGGCGACTTCATCACTGCTGGTGACGTTACCGGCACAGTTCAAGACATCGGACTGTTCGTCACGTCGATCGATGCGCTCGACAACGTGCGCCACTACGTCGGCAACGGAAAGATATTCGCCGACAACATCCAGAACTTTTCCACCAATCCATATCGCCGGGTCGATCTCGAGGCGCAATTGGACCACACAGTCAAAGTCGCCGATGCGATTCAACGGTTGAAAGAGAGAGTCCAGGCAATACCGAACGTAACAACCACTCCGCCAGTCGACGTTGAGATCCTGACGTTTTCGACGCTCGGACCGGTGCTGGCAGTACGGCCTTACTGCAACAACGAACATTACTGGCAGGTCTACTTCGATACGAACCGGATCATTCGCGAGACGTTTGTAGAGGCGGGATTCCCCGTGCCCGAACAGCACCTCGCCGTGAGCAATGCTGCTTTCCTTGAACGACAGGACGGGCACTCAGTCGCCGCAGCGCACTGACATTTCGAAACGGAGATTCAAATGTTTTTCAGCAAGACGAAACGAAATTACATCGCCGCTTCGACGCTGGTGCTGATGCTCGTGACTACGGTGTTCACCGGAGGTCTCGCGCAGACAAAGAAGAAGAAGAGGACCATCAAGTACTACACCGTCGCAGCGAATCAGGTGATGCGAGTGCGTTTGAACGACGAGCTGGATTCAGAGAAAGCGCGCATCGGCGACACCTTTACCTCGACGCTTGTCGATCCGGTCTACTCGAAGACGGGTCTGTTGCTGGCGCCACAGGGAAGCATCGTTGGCGGCCGCGTCACGAGCGTGCAACGCGCACAGAAGAAAGGGAAGCCGGCGGAGTTGCTCGTTCAGTTCACGTCGTTGGAATTGCCAAACGGCTACCGGCGAGCGCTCAACGGATCGTTGACCGATCTCGAGAGTTCTACAGGCACCAGTGACAACGAAGGTACGGTTACCGCGCACAAAACCAGTAAGCGGAAGGCGAAATTCATTGGTGGCGGTGCGGCGGGGGGCGCGGTGATCGGAGCCATTGCGGGCGGCGGCAAAGGACTCGCAATCGGCGCCGGTGTGGGCGCCTTGACCGGAGCGATCACGGGTCGTGTGAAAAAGGGCCATGAGGTGAAAGTGAAATCAGGGACGGAGTTCGGAGTGATCCTGAACGCGCCTGTTTCATTTCCTGAGTATCGGGCTGGTTGAACCAGTCCAACGCTTGACGGCGTGTGGGAGTGCAGATTCACAGGAGGAATGCACTGAAACGACCATGCGCCGGTAGGGCCGGGGTTGACGAGAGTCAAGGGGCGCCCCGGCCCTGCATCTCAACCCCCCTTTTCCATGAAACGGCTCTGCTGTCTTTTTCTGGTCTTAACGATCGGCGCGATCGGTGTCGAAGCCAAGAAACGTCCCCAAAACAAACCTTCCAAACCACGCAAACGCGGACAGTTCATCATCGCGCCGATTCCGGTCTCGAGTCCGGCGGTTGGATCCGGTCTGGTGCTTGTAGCTGGCTACGTTTTCAAGCTCAACGAGTCAGACACGGTTTCGCCACCTTCGACCATCGGACTAGCGGGCGCCTTCACCAGCAACGGGAGCCGAGGTGGAGGTGTGGCCGCGCGGCTGTACTTCGATCGCAATCGCTATCAAACCACGTTGGCGTTTGGCAAAGGCCGCATCAATTACGACTTCTTTGGTATCGGGCGGCTACCGAACGGACCTGAAATTTCAGTTCCGATACATCAGGAGGGGCGGTTCTTCTTCGGCGAGTTTCTTCGCAACGTCGGCAAAAACATCTTCATTGGTCCACGTTACCAGCACCGCAGACTGACAGCACGAATCGACGGCTTGTCACCGCCCGGTGGCTTCGTGATTCCCGATCTCGATCTGGAGTCGACGACAGTCGCGCTCGGTGTTCATGTTCAACGCGACTTGCGCGACAGCACGTTCTACGCAACGCGAGGTTCGCTGTTTGATTTCAAAGCCGACTTCTTCGACGAGTCGTTGGGAAGCAGACGGCAGTATCAAACTTACAAGGTATCTTTCAACCAGTATCGTTCGCTGGATGAGAAGTCAGTGTTCGCGTATCGCGGAGTGATCTGTTCAGCGAATCAGAGTGTGCCGTTTTATGACCTGTGTTTGTTTGGCACCAACAGCGATATTCGAGGTTACACAGGAGGTGAATTTCAGAACCGCCGCATGTTTGCGGGCCAGGCTGAGTTTCGCCGCCATTTGAAAGGGCGCTTCGGTGCGGTTGCTTTCGGCGGTGTCGGTGGTGTTGCGCGTCGTTGGAATGAGTTTCGATCGGACGAACTGCTACCTGCGGCGGGACTCGGCTTGCGATTCACGTTGGAAAAGAAGAACCACATCAACTACCGCGTCGACTGGGCGATCGGTCGTGCGGGTCACACCTTGACCATTGGCATCGGCGAGGCCTTCTAAAACGCCAAAATAAAAGCTTGTGGAAAAATGGATTAGACGTTCATAATGCGGCAGCACCCACACTCACGTTTTTTGAGGTTCCATCGTGACTCCCCTGCGTATTCAGCGAACCCGTTCGGTGTACCGCGATCCGTCGTTTCGCAAGGCCGTCACGATCTCTGTTCTCGTCTCAGTAGCTTATTACCTGACTGCGAAAGTCGGATTCTGGTTCAGTCTGCAACCCGGGTCGGTGTCTACGTTATGGATGCCGAATTCAATTTTGCTCGCGGGATTGTTGTTGACCAACCGGCGTTGGTGGTGGCTGGTTGTCGTGATCGCTGTGCCTGCGCACATCGCGGCGGAGTTGGAAAGCGGTGTGCCGGCTACCATGATCGTTTCATGGTTTCTTAGCAACTCATTTCAGGCGGTAATCGGCGCAGCGCTCATGAGGTACTTCCTGCCCGGCGAGATCCGGCTCGACAGGACTAAACACCTCGCGACGTTTCTGATCTTAGGTGTTTTCCTCGCACCGTTTATGGCTTCGTTTCTCGATGCGGCTTTGGTGAAACTCAATGCCTGGGGCGCTCAGACCTACTGGGAAGTCTGGAAGTTTCGGTTTCTTTCGAATGTGCTGGCGACTCTGACGCTTGTGCCTTTCATTCTTGAATGGTTGCAAGTGGACCTGACGCATCTTACTCAGGCCCCGTCAATTCGCTACCTTGAAGCGTTGTTACTGCTGCTTGTTTTGTTTGCTGTTGGCTATCTCGTTTTCAATCCCCAGCAAACTTCCTTCGTGGATAGACCTTCGAGCTTGTATTGGCCGCTCCCGTTTCTCGTTTGGGCCACCGTCAGGTTTGGGATGCGAGGAGTGACGACGGTTCTGCTGTTGGTGATGTTCATGGCGATTATCGGTGCGATGCAAGGTGGCGGCGGACCTTTTATCGCACGTTCGGCTTCGGACAGAGCGATTTCGATCCAGGTGTTTCTGATTCTCGTGTCTGTGCCGCTGCTCGCGCTGGCGGCGATCATCAAAGAGCGACAACTCTCGGAACACGCGCTTGCCGAAATCAACGTTCGCAACCAGGCGATTCTCCGTGCGATTCCCGACATGATGTTTATTCTCGATCGGAACGGCGTTTACCTCGACTACTACACGCGAGATGAAAGAGTGTTGTTACATCGACCAAAAGATTTTCTAGGTAAAAGCGTGCGTGAGGTTTTGCCGCCGGAACTGGCGGAGCAGGTTTATGAAGTGATCGACAAGGTAACAGAGAACGATCCGCCGCAAGTACTCGAGTATTCGTTGCGGATGGGAAATGAAGATCGTTATTTCGAAGCTCGTATGGTAAGTGCAGATGGTCCAAATATTCTGACGATGGTCAGAGACATCACAGAAACACGACTGGCGGCCCAGGCAATCAGGAAGAGCGAAGAAAGGTTGTCGGAGAGCACGAGAATGATTCGCTCGCTGGCCGGGAAGTTGATTACGGCGCAGGAGTCGGAGCGGCGCAGGATTTCGATCCTGCTTCACGACGACGTGGGGCAAAGCGTCGCGGCACTCGGTCTGACGATCAATCGTTTGAAACGAAAGCTTCCGGACGATCCGCAATCGACTATCGCGGAGTTGGACCATGTCTATCGGCAACTGGACAGTCTCACCGCACAGATCCGGCAGCTTTCACATCAACTTCACCCGGGAGTGCTCGAACATCTTGGACTTGTGAAAGCGCTTCGTTCGCACGTCACGGAACTGAGCAACGAAGAACAGATCGAGATCAAGTTTACCGCCGACGTAACGACCGATCCCGTTCCGCCGGAGATTTCCGTTTGTATCTATCGAGTGGCTCTCGAAGCGTTAAGAAACGTCTCCGCACATTCCGGCGCGGACTCGGCTCACGTTGCGCTCAGCGAAACCAACGGCTGGCTCGTGCTGGAAGTGTCAGATTCAGGCAAAGGTTTTGATGTTGACAAATTAGGACACGGAACCGGATTGGGCTTGGCGAGTTCAGAAGAGCGCGTCAAGCTTTTGCACGGTTCACTCGAGATTCGATCGGTTGCGCAGTATGGAACGCGTTTGACAGCGCGCGTTCCGCTATCAAATTCACGATGACCAGACCCACGATCTTAATTGCCGACGACCACAAGATGTTTGCCCAGGGATTAGCCGGGTTGCTGGAGGATGAGTTTGATCTCGTCGGCGCGGTGGAAAACGGGCAGGCGTTGATCGATGAGGCGTTGCGATTGCGACCGGATTTGATCATCGTCGACATTGCCATGCCTGTGTTGAACGGCCTTGACGCTGTGCGCAGGCTCAACCAGAACAACACTGGTTCAAAAGTGGTTTTCCTCACGATGCACGCCGACACACGTTTGCTGCGCGAAGCGTTTCAGTGTGGCGGAGTCGGGTACGTGTTAAAGCAATCGGCTGGTGAAGAACTGCTCTTTGCGTTGCGGCAAGTGATGAGTGGTCAGAATTACATCTCGCCTTCGATCGAGACAGAACTGAAGAAAGAAACGTTAACCGCGCCTGACGAGAAACAACACTTCAACCTCACGCCGCGCCAGCGGGAAGTGCTGCAATTGCTGTGTGCCGGCTACACGATGAAGGAGATTGCGAACCGGCTCAACATCTCCACACGCACGGCTGAAACCTACAAGTACCAGATAATGGAAGGTCTCGGCGTCGAAAGCACCGCCGAACTCATTCAATATGCGATCAAACTGGGGCTTTCTGGTACTTAGTTTGCGCCTTTTTCACTGTCGAATAATCAACCACAACCTGAGGCTGTAAGGCTTTACAGGAAAATCACGTTTCCGCTGATTGCGGTATTTGCCTTGCACTCGTCAAACTCATTGGTTTCCTGCAATGCGTAAAGGAGCAATGAGTTTTGAAGGATTTGAAGATAGTTCTGGTCGATGATTCAGCCATTATTCGAGATTATTTGGACATGACATTGGCCAGGATCGAGGGTTGTACGGTTGTCGGCATGGCTGCCGATGGCAATGAAGCTGTAAACGTCATTCGCGAGTTACGTCCGCACGTCGTCGTGTTGGACATCACGATGCCGCACCGAAGCGGGATCGATGTGCTGCGAGAGATTCGCAAACAGGATTCGGACATGGTGATCATAATGTTCACCGCGGATCCGTCGATTGTGCTTGAAGATATATGTCTCAAGGAAGGGGCAAATCATTACTTGGGCAAGTCGGAAGTGCTGGACCTGATCGCGATTTGTAAAGAGCTTGTGAGTAACCAATCGTGCAAATTCTGACATCCTGTCAAAAACCGACTCGATGGCTTAGCGTCCGGTCATTCGCTCCATGCTTTCCGGGTAGCGTTCGCCTTGCACCGTGATCTTTGACGCGGCACTGTCGATGTCGCGCAGATCCTGGTGCGTGAGCTCGATCGCGGCAGCACCGATGTTCTCTTCCAAACGGTTCAGTTTTGTGGTGCCAGGGATCGGAACGATCCACGGCTTCTGCGCAAGCAACCAGGCGAGAGCGATCTGCGCCGGTGTCGCGTTCTTTTGTTCGGCGATCGATTTCACGAGATCGATCAGCGCTTGATTGGCTTTGCGCGCTTCCTGAGTGAAACGTGGAAGCCGGTTGCGCATGTCGGAACTGCTGAACGTAGTATCCTCATCGATCTTTCCCGTAAGAAAACCCCTGCCGAGCGGACTAAACGGAACAAACCCGATACCGAGTTCTTCGAGCACCGGCAACACCTCTACTTCCGGCCCTCTGGTCCAAAGCGAGTACTCACTCTGCACCGCCGCAACTGGTTGCACTGCGTGTGCCCGGCGGATCGTTTGGACTCCGGCTTCGGAAAGTCCGAAGTGCCTGACCTTTCCCTCGCGAATCAACTCGCCTACGGTTCCAGCTACATCTTCGATTGGCACGTTTGGATCGACGCGATGCTGGTAAAGCAGATCGATCGTCTCAGTTCCTAGTCGCTTGAGAGAGGCTTCGGCGACTTGTCTGATGTGTTCCGGACGGCTATCCAGGCCGTTCCACTTCGACGGATCGTCAGGATCGGGTTTGAAGCCGAACTTGGTGGCGAGCACGACCCGATCGCGGACCGGAGCCAGCGCTTCGCCGACGAGTTCTTCGTTCGTAAACGGACCATAGACTTCGGCAGTATCAAAAAAGGTGACACCCTTTTCGACCGCTGAACGGAGGAGCGAAATCATCTCCGTCTTGTCTTTCGCCGGCCCGTAACCGTGGCTCATGCCCATACATCCGAGTCCGAGTGCTGACACCTCGAGGTTTCCCAGCTTACGCTGCTGCATTTGTTTGCTCCTGTGTTTGACAGTCTAACTCGAAAACGAATTACTTCGCACCGGAGGGACATTGGAGTAGAATAAGCGCCAACTCATTATGTCCTTACACGAATCCTCCATCTTCGTCGGCGGCTACGATGCGCCTGCCAAACCCTTGCCACAGCGCGAGTGGGATGTTCCTGATTCGGTACCGGTGAAGTCCACAATCATGGACTACGGCTTCGTCGTCAAAGGACAGACCATCGGCTGCACTCGCGACGAGCTGGTGGAATCGCTATTACAACGAGGAGGGGAGATCGACTTTGTGTGGACGCCCGATACTCCTCAACCAGTGCGTCCCGAGCAAGTACCGTTTCTCATCGGAGCATTGCGCGAAAATGAAATGAACTCCGCGCGCAGGTGGATCCTGTGGGGTGCGGCGGTAGTGGCCTTTGCTGTAATCGTCGCATTTGTTTCAGAAGCCTG
>DATNJO010001084.1:0-8486 GCA_035603895.1 Pyrinomonadaceae bacterium | reverse complement strand
CCGCCGCCGCAACCCGTGTGGCAACCGCCACCACCGCCATCACGACCCGTCAAACAGCAGAGTCAGGGCCTCGCGCTCGCGTCAATGTTGACCGGTCTGCTCGGTTTGGTGCTCGGTTGTTTAGGGCCGGTACCGGGAGTCGCGGCAGTGGTGCTCGGCTGGATGGCTCTGAACCAAATCAAACAATCGCCGCAGACAGTGGGCGGAAAACCGATGGCCATCATCGGCATTGTGAGTGGAGCGTTGACCATCTTCTTCTATGGATTATTACTGCTTTGGATGATTTTTGCGGGTGTCCTTGGGAGTTTGTGAGACACAGATTAAACTGAGTACATGTCAATCATCTCCGACGTAATCGAATCGACTAAGGCGATCATCCAGGGAATGGGAGTGACGCTGTCTTACATTCCCAAACGCAAGTGGACGGTGCAGTATCCCGACGAGCCCGTGACGGTTCAGCCGCGTTACCGCGGCCAGCATCTGTTGCACGTCGACGAACTCGGACGCGAGAAGTGCGTCGCCTGTTATCTTTGCGCCGCCGCGTGTCCGTCGGAGTGCATTTACATCGTCGCGGCCGATGATCCGCGTCCACCTGAAGAGCGAATCGGAGTCGACGAACGTTATGCCGCTGTCTACAACATCGATTACGGGCGGTGCATTTTCTGCGGTTACTGCGTGGAGGCGTGCCCGAAAGACGCGATCACGCACGGTTACAATTTTGAGCTCTCTGTTTACAGTCGCGCGGATCTCCTCAAGACCAAAGATGATCTGCTGATCACCAAGCAACTGCAATCGAAGAACTACCGCGTCGCACTCTCGCATGAAGATGTGGATTCAGAATACAAAGAAGTCTGATCATTGCCGATTGTCGATTTCCGATTGCCGATTGGCAGCTACTTGAGCCCATCTGAAATCGGAGTCTCTTAAATCGACAATCGACAATCGGAAATCGGCAATGACCCATGTCTTTTCGTGAGCTTCATAAACGATGGGAGTTTGATCTCAAATCGAGTCCGGAGAGACTTTGGCCGTTCATTGCTGACACCAACCGCTTCAATCGCGACACCGGCGTTCCCGAGATAGAGATCGACGCCGCCCAAAAACGACTGCGCAACGCCCGTCGCAAAGTGCGGCTCTCGATTTACGGCTTGCCCGTTGAATGGGAAGAACAACCATTCGAATGGGTCAAGCCGTTTCGTTTTGGGATCGATCGCGTTTACAGCAAAGGACCATTGTCGCGCTTGCGTGTGCTGGCTGAGTTAACGCCAAACGACGCCGGCGGCACGCATCTCGTTTACCAACTCTGGTCCACGCCGCGAAATCTTCCGGGCGCGGTGGCGATCGGGCTCCAAATTAGTCTCATCATCTCGCGCCGCTTTCGCGACGCGATCAAAAAATATGACGCAGCGGCTTTCGAGGGCGCGAAGGTCGAAGCGAGTGAACCCAATACTTCACAGTCGTTATTTGGTTTGGCGCGGCTCGCATCGTTACGGCAAAAGTTTGCGGAGGATCTCGAACAAGCCGGGTTGCCACCGGCGAAACGTGCGACTGCCGATCGACTCGTCGACTTTCTCGAACACGGCGATGACCTCGCGGTCACGCGCATTCGTCCGTACAAACTCGCGGACGATTGGGGTGAACCGCGACGTGACGTGCTCGAGATCTGTTTGCGCGCAACGCGCATCGGTTTGCTCGATTTTCAGTGGGACCTGCTTTGTCCTTTGTGTCGTGGACCACAGGAATCCGGCCGTTCGTTAAAAGACATCAACGCCCACGTTCATTGCCCGGGTTGTCAGATCGATTTCACTGTTAACTTCGATCGCTATGTTGAGCTGACGTTTCGTCCTAATCCTGCGATACGGCGTGTCAACGTGTTTTCGTTTTGCATCGGCAGTCCGCAAATGACGCCGCACGTCGTGGCCCAACAACTGCTTCCGGCAAGTGAACAGCGCGTGCTGAATCTACCACTCGAAAGCGGCAGTTATCGTTTGCGTGCGCTGGAGCTTCCCGGCTCGCAGGACGTGACGGTTTCACCTGACGGCGCGACGCGCGAGCAGGTCGTTGTTTCGCGCGGCGGTTGGAGCAGCGATCTGCTGCACGTTGCGGAAAGATTCACGCTCGAACTGCGAAACGACACCGATGCCGAACAGTTAGTGATGCTCGAACGTATGGCCTGGAGCGATCAGGCTACAACCGCCGCGGAAGTAACGGCGTTGCAAATGTTTCGCGATCTGTTTGCTTCCGAGGCGTTGCGTCCTGGCGAGCAGATCTCCGTCGGCACGTTGACTGTACTGTTCACCGATCTGCGTGATTCAACCAAACTCTATCGCGAGATCGGCGACGCGACTGCATTCGGTCGCGTGATGAACCACTTTGATGTACTGAAGAAAGCGATCGCCGAACATGACGGCGCAGTGGTGAAGACGATCGGCGACGCGGTGATGGGTGTCTTTCGTTCTGCTGCCGACGGTCTCGTAGCAATGCTCGAAGTACAGCGCGCGCTCGCACAACCGAGCGACGGGAGTAAGCCGTTACAGTTGAAAGCCGGTCTGCACACTGGTCCATGCATCGCCGTTACGTTGAACGATCGGCTCGACTACTTCGGCTCGACGGTAAATCTTGCCGCGCGGCTCGAGGGACTGTCGTCGGGTAACGACGTGATAATCTCGCGCCCGGTTTATGAAGACACCGAGGTGCGCGAGTTGCTCGTCGAGAAGAATCTGGCGGCGGTGGAGTTTGATATGACTTTGAAAGGATTTGAGAACGAACGATTCGAGTTGTGGCGAATCAGTGAGCCCCGATGAGCGCCATTCTAGCTGCTGAAGAAGTTTCCAAAATCTACCAGATGGGCACCAACAATGTGACGGCCCTCGACAACGTCTCGCTTCAAATTAACGAAGGCGAGTTTGTTGCGATTCAAGGCACGTCGGGTTCGGGCAAATCCACGCTGCTCAATATGCTTGGCGGACTCGATCATCCGACGAAGGGCGAAGTCTATTTCGCGTCGAAACCGTTAGGTCCGTTCAGCAAAAAAGAGATGGCGCGTTACCGGCGTTTTTCCGTTGGCATGATCTTTCAGAACTTCAATCTCATTCCGACCATGACCGCGCGCGAGAACGTTTCGCTGGCGCTCGCGTTTGGTGGTTTGCGCGGGACACAGCGGCGAACGCGTTCGAGTGAGTTGCTGGCGCGAGTGGGCTTGGGCGATCGTTTGTCGCACAAGCCTTCGGAACTATCAGGCGGCGAACAACAACGCGTCGCAATTGCCCGCGCGCTCGCAAACAATCCCAAAGTGCTATTGGCGGACGAGCCGACCGGAAACCTCGATTCGATTCGGGCGCACGAGCTGCTTGGTCTGTTGCGTGAAATGGTCAACCAGGATGCGTTGACGATTTTGATGGTTACGCACGATCACGAACTCGCCACCAGCTTCGCCGATCGCATCGTGTTTATGAAAGATGGAAGAGTTGTTAATGGAGGATTCAATGGCTGAGCCCGCAACCCAGATGACGCTTGAAGCGCTGCGTTCGGTACCGCTTTTCGCTTCGCTCGACGACGATGCTGCACGCGACCTGCGCAACCTGCTTTCCGAAAAGACCGTGCCGCAGAATACGCGTCTCTTTCGACAAGGCGACACGGGCGACGCCATGTACCTGATCGAAAGCGGACGCGTGCGGATCAGTCTTCGCGACGCCGACAAACAGGAAGTCACACTTGCGGAGTTGGCCCAGGGAGATTTCTTCGGTGAGATGTCGATTATCGACGGGCGGCAACGTTCCGCCGACGCTCAGGTGATTGAAAGCGCGCGTCTCGCCGTGCTCTCGCGCGATGCGTTTCTCTCGTTCGTGCGCAAGAAACCGGACGTTGCGTTGGAGATGTTGAGTGCTTTGACTGACAGGCTGCGGCGCACTGACGAACTGCTGCGTTCGCGTGTTTCGCGCAACGTCAACGACGAAGAACAAGCGCGCCTGACGTTAGCCGATCGCGCGGCGGATATGATCGCGGAGTTTGGCGGCAGTTGGAAGTTCATCATCATTTCCATGCTGATAATTTTCTTTTGGATCATTCTCAACACTTTTATTTTAGTGAAAGGCTTCGATCCCGCGCCGTATCAAATGTTGAATCTCACACTAGCAGTGATTGCGGGAATGCAGGCGCCGATCATCATGATGTCGCAGAACCGGCAGGGCGGAAAGGATCGACTGCGCGCGGATCTCGATTACCAGGTGAACTTGAAAAACGAGTTGTCGCTGTCTGAAGTGTTGCGGCGTTTGGATGTGTTGGAGAGCGAGCGTTTGCCGAAACTGTTTGAGGAGATAAAAACCCAAACCAAATGATCAAAGCAATCTTCTTCGACTTCAACGGCGTCATCATCGACGACGAGACGATTCAAATGAAAGCGTTTCAGGAAGTGTTGCGTCCGCACGACGTCAATATCACCGAAGAGTGGTATTTCGATTCGTTAGGTATGGACGACAAGACGTTTGTGCGGTCCATGTTTTCGCGCGCCGGAAAGAAAGTGACCGATCAGGTGCTGACGTCGGTGATCGATGCGAAGACGTTGATGCATCGCGACATAATCAAAGATGAGCTGCCGTTGTTTCCCGGCGTGCTTACGTTTTTGAAAGCGGCGTCGCGGCACTTCTCGCTGGGGCTCGTGAGCATGGCAAACATCAATGAGGTTGGTTATGTGTTTGAGCGCGCGAACCTGACGCCGCTGTTTTCCGTAGTCGTGACCGCGGAAGATACTTCGGTGTGCAAGCCTGCGCCTGATTGTTATGCGTGTGGGTTAGGGAAGTTGAATGAGAAGCGGCAACGTGAACGGTTGTTGCCGTTGTTGGCGTCAGAGTGTCTGGCGATTGAAGATTCGCCGCCGGGAATACAGTCGGCACGTGGTGCGGGCATGCGCACGCTCGGCGTGACGAACACGGTCAGTGATGAAGAGTTGCGTGCCGCAGGCGCTGACGTTGTTACCGCAAGTTTGGCCGACTGGAATGTAGACTCCGTTCGTTTAGTTTTTTGACAGGATTACAGAATTAACAAGATTACCTAAGGCATTTTCCCTGCCTGAAGACATCTTGTTAATACTGTGAATCCTGTCAACACTGCTTTATGAGTTTTTTAGACATACTTCATCTCGCGCTTAGAAATTTGCGGCAGGCGAAACTGCGGGCGACGTTGACGACCATGGGTGTGGTTGTCGGCGTGGCGGTGATCGTAACGATGATTTCGTTTGGTCTCGGCTTGCAGAGCAACATGCTCGCGCGTTTCAAAGCGCTCGATCTGTTCAACGAGATTCTTGTATACGGCCGCGGGCTCGGAACTCTCGCCGGACTCGATCGACCTTCGCGCCGTGATGAAGACGGCCGCCGCAACCAGGAAGCGCGTGGCAACAAAGCGCCGACGCGTATTCTCGACGACGCCGGCATTAAAGAGATTGCTGCAATCGACGGTGTTGCTTACGTCGAGCCCAGCGTAAATTTTCAGGTTTACGTGCGCTCGAACGGCAAGTTGCTGAGTCAGTTTGTCGGCGGCGCAAACATTCCCAACGCCGCGACTCGTTTTCAACATTTCTCAGCGGGCAAGATGATCTCATCGCCGACGGCTGATGAGGCGGTCGTGTCGGAACGCTTTCTTCGCGACTACGGTTACGAGAAGCCCGCGGATGCCGTGGGGCAGACGATCGAGTTGCTGGCGCCGACGTCTGACGGTCAAAAAGATCAGGAAGAAGAGGAAGCCCCAAACTTCTTCGGTATTCCGTTGGACGATCCGGGGATAGACGAGTCTGCTCCGGATGTCGAGACGAAAACGTTTCGTATCGCGGGTGTGTTGAGTACTGAGATCCGCGAAGGTGCGGGCCAGGGCGGCATGCGTGGCATGATGCCGAGCGCCGGGATCTACATTCCTTTGCAGGTGGCCCACGCCTGGGCCACGAGTCATCGAACGCCGATGAGCCAGGTGGCGCTCGCGTTGGCGCGCCGCGGCGGGAATCTTGGCGAAGGCCAGACTGAAGGTTACGACTCTGCGGTGGTGCGCGTGACCGATCCGGTGAAACTTCAGGCGGTGCGGCAGAAGATCGCGGATCAGGGATTCGGCAGTTTTTCCATCGTCGACGAGTTGGACCAGATTCGCACGGTGTTTCTAATCATCGACTCCGTGTTGGGACTACTCGGCGGCATCTCGTTATTGGTAGCTTCGTTTGGCATCGCCAACACGATGATCATGTCGATTCTCGAACGCACGCGCGAGATCGGCATCATGAAGGCGATCGGCGCCGAAGACCGCGAGATCAAGTTGATCTTCTTCGTGGAAGCGGCGGTGATCGGCGTCACGGGCGGCGTGATTGGTGTGCTCTTGGCATGGGGAATTGACACGCTTGCGAATCGTTTAGCCTATCGCTTTATCCTCAAACCTCAGGGCGCCTCATTCATCGACTTCTTCGATCTGCCGCCCTATCTCACAATCGGCGCCATCCTCTTCGCCTTGATCGTCTCCATCGCCGCAGCCTTGTATCCAGCTTCACGCGCCGCGCGCATCGATCCTGTCCGCGCGCTGCGACACGACTAGCAGATTCCCGCAAAGGCGCAAAGGCGCAAAGAAGAGGAGGGAACCCTCTTGCTTTCTTTGCGCCTTTGCGCCTTTGCGGGAACAATTCAACCACCCAACGAAGTTCCGCAGCGGTTACAGAAACGCGCGGAGTTGTCTTTCTGTGCGTGGCCGCAGGAGGGACAATTGCGTCCGACGCGCAGGTTCGCGCCGCACGAGGAACAGAAATCTGAACCCACTGAATTCGCCGCGCCGCAGGTGCCGCAACGGCCCGGCAACGGTGGTACATAGCCGCCCGCTTTGCGCGCGATGTGATCTTCGATTATCTTCCACGCGTCTTCTGTAAGTTTGTATTGCCAGTACGCGCCGAGCGCCGCCAACGCCAACAGCGGGGCAAAGACGATCGCGCCGACGGCAGCGACTGCAGCTTTGTCGAACCACTTCTGCATGCCAATCTCAACGCGTGTGCCGCCAGACTCGGGCGTGATCTTGATCGTTAACGCCGATGAGAGCCCGGTCAGGTCGCGTAGTGTGTTCGACTTTCGCGCCTGGACGATGCTGGTGGTCGAAACCTGGAAAGTCTGCACTTCAAACTCGCTGTCAAAAAGACTTCGCAGTTCGGTTGTCAGTTGTGGGAGATCTATCTCGACGTTTGGGTAATAACGACTGTCCATTAATCAGCTTCCTTTCGATGCAGACTCGGTCGCATTGTACTATGAGAACCTTTCTAATCCTTCTACTGCAAATACTTCTGCTCGCGCCACCGGCTTTTGCACAAGCCGCCATCATCGACGGTTTCAGCTCCGAACGCGCGGTGGCGCAGCGGCGCTGGGAAGAACAGTTTCGCGCAGTGCCATCGCCGAAGTCGGCCCGCGAACACTTGCGCCGCCTGACACTCGAGCCGCACATCGCGGGCAGTAAAGAAGACTACGCGACCGCGGTTTACGTGCGCGATCAGTTGCGCAGTTACGGCCTCGCGGCGGAGCTCAGACAGTACGACGTCTGGCTCAACTATCCCAATACGCCGCCGGTGCTCGAATTGATCACTAATAAACGTCAGCCGCTGAGCACCAGGGAAGCTGTCGTGCCCGGCGATCCGACTTCGTCGCATCCCAAGATCACGCCGCTGTTCAATGGTTACAGCGCCAGCGGCGACGTGACCGCGCCGGTGGTCTACGCAAATTATGGTCTGCCACCCGATTACGATGAGTTGAAGAAGGCCGGTGTCGACGTCAAAGGCAAGATCGTGATCGTGCGCTATGGCAATTCATTTCGCGGAGTGAAAGCAAAGGTCGCACAGGACCACGGCGCGATTGGTTGCATTATCTATTCCGATCCTGCTGACGACGGTTACATGCAAGGCGACGTTTATCCGAAAGGACCATGGCGTCCCGTCGCATCGGGCCAACGTGGTTCGGTGCAGTACCTGTTTGATTATCCCGGCGATCCGCTGACACCGGGACGTCCGGCGATCGATGGCGTGCCGCGTTTGAAACCGGAAGAAGCGACTGACCTCACGCGCATTCCGGTCCAACCGATTGCTTACGACGTTGCAAGACAGATCATCGCACCGTTGAAAGGACCGGTACGGCCGCGTGGTTTTCAAGGTGGATTGCCGTTCGCGTATCACGTCGGCGGCACCGAGGATGTGAAGGTTCGTTTGAAGACGGACATGGATTACAAGATCCGTCCGATCTGGAACGTGGTCGCGCGTATTGAAGGAAACACCGAACCGAACCGATGGATCGTGCTCGGCAATCATCGCGATGCGTGGGTGTTTGGCGCGGTGGACCCAAACAGCGGTACGTCGGCGATGCTGGAAGTGGGCCGCGGGTTTGGCGAGTTGTTGAAGCAGGGTTGGAAACCGCGCCGCACGATCATTCTTTGTAGCTGGGACGCGGAAGAGTATGGCTTGATCGGTTCGACCGAGTGGGCCGAAG
>DATNJO010001083.1:0-4654 GCA_035603895.1 Pyrinomonadaceae bacterium | reverse complement strand
ACTGATCCTTTTCGTCCGTGAAAATCTGTGGCTTAAACTGCTTAGCGATCAGAGACGTGAATGCGGATACTTTTAGTCGAGGATGAACCGAGCGCAGCGACGATGGTCGCGCGACGCCGTCGAGGACAGAATCGAAGGACTCGACTCCGGAGCTGACGACTATTTACCAAAGCCGTTCGACTTCGACGAATTGTTAGCTCGCGTCAGAGCGTTGTTGCGCTGCAAGCCCGCTCTCTATCGCCGGTCCGGGGATTCCACTCGAAGCACGGCGTCACATTTTCGAACGTTTTTATCGTGCAGATAGAGTGCGGACGCGAGCTGAAGATGGCGGCGCAGGGTTGGGTTTGTCTATCGCGAGATGGATCGCTCGCGCGCACGACGGTAACATCGAATTAGACGATTCCAGCGGCACAGGCACAATGTTCGTTGCTCGGCTTGCGTTCGCCTGTTATCGAAGGCCATGCCCTCGTCGTGCCGTTGAAACCGCACGATCCAAGAGCACCGTTCTCTTTTGACAACCTGGAGGTCGAAGGACGCAAAGCGATCAGGCTCGCGCTCGGTGGCGCTGGAATCAGGAGCATCGAGTACGACGAGTCGCACAAAGCGTTCTACATGATTACCGGTGCGGGACCAAATTCTGAGAAAATGGACTTCAAGATTTGGGAATGGAGCGGCAACGGCGCGGTGCCCACTCTACGTGAGATGGAAACGTCTGACCGTCGTCTCAAACCTGAAGGCATTACTCGCTTTGCAAACGGCGAGCGAGATTTTATCTTCATCGTGTTCGACACCAGCGGCTATGCCGCGATTCCCGTAACCCGACGGCAGAGGGCTCTCAAATGCGCAGGCTCCGTCAAGCAGTTTCCTCGGTGGCGGTCGTGCTAACACTTCTTTGCGCGACTGCCGCCGCTCAGGACGCAACCAACTCCACTGGTTTACCGCGCTTTCAGCAAGTCAGCGAAAAACTCTATCGCAGCGGCCAACCACGCGACGGCGGGCTCAACCGGCTTCGCGAACTCGGCATCAACACAATCATCAACCTCCGCGGTGCGGGCGTGCAAACCAGAGCAGAAGAAGCCGAAGCTCGCGCGCTCGGGTTCAACTACTACAACGTTGCGCTGCCGAATTGGGGACGGCCACAGGACACGCGAGTGTCGCGCATCATGGAGCTCATTGCGGCGCCGGAGAATGGCCGCGTATTAGTCCACTGCAAGGAAGGCGTGGATCGCACGGGTATGATCGTGGCCATCTATCGCATGACGCACGAAGGCTGGACCAGCAACAAGGCGCTCGCTGAAGCGAACGGCTACGGCATGCGACGCACTCAATTCTGGATGCGCGACTACGTCGAAGATTACGGGGACCGGGTCGTAAAACTCGGCCCCGAAACCGCGCTCAATCCGCCGAGTATTGACGACGCCTTCGACGATCACATCGGCGCCAGCATGCGTTACGTGGAAAAAGGAACCACGCGGGCGCGGAAAGCCACACGCCGCTTTTTACGAAAGTTCTCCCTGCGATAATTCCGGCCCTCACTCCGTGTTCGTCTGTGTGATTCTGTGGCTCAAATGTAGAATTCCGTGACGTGGCGAACACAAAATTTGCATCTCATGTCGCGTTCGAGGCGTATCCCCCGCAGTTGTGATGAGCAATTATCGAGAAGCACCGACAGTCGGTCGCATGTTGACCCTCGATGCGATGCGTGGAGGCGCAGCGCTGGCTGTCGTCACGTATCACGCGCTCGGCGTGGCGCCACACACGGCGTTGAGCGGATGGCAACACTGGTTGCCACAAATCACGTCGTACCTCGTTCATTTCGCGTTTGCGGGCATCTATCTTTTCTTCGTCATCTCCGGCTTTTGCATTCATCTGCACTGGGCCAAGGCGCGCGCCGCGGGTGTTTACAATCCGGTAATTAATTTCTTCTACTTCTGGAAGCGACGCGTCCGGCGCTTGTACCCACCCTACTTCGCCGCGCTCGCGTTGTACCTGATCTATCGCGCGTATCAAACTCCGGTTGAAGTCACGGGTTTTTATTTGTGGGACGTTTTCCTTCATGTGTTCATGTTGCACAACCTGGACCTGCGAACCACGTACACAATCAACGGCGCCTTCTGGACGCTCGCGATCGAAGAACAGCTTTATCTTGCTTATTTTCTGCTGCTCTTTCTGCGGATTCGTTTCGGCTGGACCATCACTTTGGCATTGTGCTTTTCCGCGCGTATTGGCTGGCTGGTTATGAGCCGCTACTTCACCGAAGCGATGGGCTTTCACATTCCCGTCACGGAAGCGGCGGCGACGAATTGGTTTATCTGGGCGTTGGGTGCTTTAAGTGTCGAAGCAGCTTTGGGATTGATAAAACTTCCCGCGTGGTGTTCCAAACTTTCGCTGGCCGGTCTGGCGCTGGGCTGTGCGATGATGTTGGCCCAACTCCTGCCCCTGACCGATCAATCCGGCTGGGTACACGATCTTGGCTGGCTGATAATGCATCCGGCGTGGGGTGTGGGATTTTTCATTCTCGTAAACTATGCGGTCGCGGCTGAGCAGCGCTGGCGCTTGAAATCGTTGACAATTCCGCGCTTGATTCCGCCGCTCGCATCAATCGGGCTCATCTCGTACTCGCTCTATTTGACGCACTCGTTTGTGTTGATGCACTGGTACTGGTTTGGTTTCACCCGACTGCACATCCTCACTATTTCATTACTAATACTCACACCGGTGTCGGTCGTGTTTGCCTGGCTGTTCTTCCGTCTATTTGAGCGCCCGTTCATGAACTCTGTCGCTACGAAACGCCCTGCAAAGACTGGTCGTGCGGTTGAAGAGGAAATCGGATTGGATAGCGACGTAGCCAGGGAAGCGGCATAAGCCGCGTCACCGCTCGCGCTGCGGGACACCGGCTAGAAAACTCTCTTGCACGAGTTGAACAATCTTGTCGACGTCATCAGCTCGGCTGCCGTAAAGCTGAATTGTCTGCGTGCTGTGCGGCGAATCTTTTGACACGTCAGCGATTGGTCCAACGCTCATGACGGCTATCCGAGGTTCGAACCCCTTATTCTCATATTCCAACCGCGCAATTAAGTTTGGTTGTCGAACGCTTGATAGCTCAAGCACAGCGTGATCCTGCGCTTCGTCTCCCTCGAGCAAAACCGCGACGACCTTCTGTCTTTCCAGTAACCCCTGGAGCCGCTTTACGTCCAAACCCGCTGTGCCCATCTTTAATTTTCCTTCATCAGAACTTACGTAACAGTTTACTAAATGCCCTCCCACGTTTCTGGGCGCGGGAGGGCATTTTGCTTCGCTTGCTGGTAGCTCAGCTCTGTTTGTCGTAAACCGCAACGGACGTAACCTTCTTGCCTTGTGAATCCGTTGCGGTGGTTGTGACAGTGCGAGACTTACCGTCGTTTGCAACGACGATGCGGCCGGTCAGCGTTGTCTGACCGCCTTTCTTGTTGGTGAGCTCCAACGTGTGCTTGTTAATCATCCGGTAAGCGCGCATGTCGGAGCTGGAGTCGCCCGTGACCGGATAATCCTTGCCGTCGAATTTTCCGGTCCATTCGTTGTGAATGGCGCCGCCGTTCTCGTCAACTCCATCGACTGTGACCTTGATCTGATCGCCAGCGACTTGGTAAACAACCGTATGGTTCCTCGCTTTGCCTGCGAATTTTGATTTGGCTTCGTTGAGCTTCCAGGTTCCGATCTGGGGATCGTCTTGAAAGCCCAGCGCAACGCTCACAAAAACGAGGGAGATTGCGAATGCGATCGTTTTTGTCTTCATCTCGTCCTCCGAATAAGAGTTTGAGAGGGTTGTGGCGCATTCTATGCCTGATGGTGCTGAGCTTCAATTGAAAGTTGGTGAGTAAACGCGTTCAACGCACAGAAGCGCGCGAGCGGGCGTAGTTTAGGCGGACGGTGACGAGGAATGGAGCGTCGGATTTGATCGCGGGGTTGTAATAAATGGTTTGGGGTACGGGCGCGTTGTTGTTCAGGAGACGCGCAGAGACTGCGCTCGCTTCCCTTTCTGTTTTGGTCCATGCCTGGCCTGCGCCGCCCGTCAGTTCTAAACGCCCCGGTGGACCACCCCACGACTTCTCCCACGCCGCGACTTGTTCGGCCGAAAGCGTCTGCGCACGATCCGTAATCTGCACGCCTTCCAGTGGAGATTTCGTTACGATGAAACTCAGAACTTCGGCGGAATGATCGGTGCGCGTACGTCGCAGCGTGAGATATGGCGGACGATCGCTCTGCGCCGGAATGTCGATGAGTAATCCTGATTGCACGCGGTTGTCGCCGCCGTGCGTGCGCGTGGTTGGAAAAATAAGATGCGGCTCGCCTAACTTCCCGTCCGCATACTGCTCGCGATCGACGACGTACAAATAACCTGCTCGCGCCGCTTCGATGGTCAGACGTACACGGTCTCCTTCGGCGAAGCGCGTGCGGCCCGTCACACGCTCGGCGATCCACTTTTCGTCGCGTTCGCTCTCATGGACCACGATCCGCTCGCCCTCAACATCCGCGTGCGCCGGACGCAGCCGCCAAACCGTCACTCCGACGACCGTGTCTCCGGCGACCCCGTTCGGCGAGATAGCACGGGTCGCAACGCGATAATCGCGTGCGCCGCCACGTGGGTTCACTCGTTTCGGATTCTTACGACCAG
>DATNJO010001082.1:0-6233 GCA_035603895.1 Pyrinomonadaceae bacterium | reverse complement strand
CTCAACGAACTCCTCTACATGCGAAGTTTCGATCTCCGGCTCAGCCGGAAGGGGGTTTTCGGGGGAAAGCTCCATCAGCTTACTCCGAACTGCGTTTTAAACTCAAGGTCTATATTGGCGAAACTGTACGGCGGCCACGGTCCGCTGGCAAGAAAATGTAGTTCCGGCCGCTCCAGCCGGGCGTTTTTCAGTCGATTTCGATACTTATCGATTGATCCCCGTTCCACCAGAAGTGCGGCCGTAACGAGCAATTTGTCCGTGGTATTCGTGTTAATCCGTGTTTCCCTGATTGAGTCGCCCAAGCGCTCTTCAAGCCAACCAGCGATCCTCTTCGCCTCCGCGGTGCGGGCTTCACTGCCGAAAATCTGCCGTCTTTTTTCTCTCAAAAAAGCAGTGCCGGGTGTCATTTCCACCTCAGACTGATCTTCAGTCCACTGACGATCCCAGATGATCTTGACGTTCATCTCGACGCAATCACGAACGGCCGCTAGCTTGGTTTGAAGTGCTTTCGACCGAGCGGTCAGATAGCTTTCCAGCTCCGGCTCACTCGCAAGCGTACCAAATCGGAAAGGTAAAGGCGTCGTAAACTGCAGGACACTATTTACAACTGCCGCATGTTTTAGAATGTTGTCTCGTGTGACCGGTACGGAAGCACCGTCAAAGTCACTGACCAGCAGGGCGAAGTCACCCGGACGAAACAAAGTAACCGCTGTACCCGAGATTCCTTCGTTCTCGCCGCTGTAGATCACGTTCTCGACCGTGACGTCGTCGTCGATCAGACAGTAAAGGTATAACTTCATTCGGCATCCGTCAGACGGCGCTGTAAAACTTCCTGTGCGGTCTCGACGGAACTGAGCAAAACATTGAGACCGAGGAAAACTAGATCGATGTCGGCCACGGAGATTGTGATTTCGCCGGCGATGACGAGGCCCCGGTTCAAAACGTGATCGAGCGTTTCGAGCAACGACAGCTCCGATTCCTCGAGCTGCTCCGCGTTTCCACTGACGATGATTTGCTCAAAAGACATTCTGTTCCTGTCTACGAGAAGTTATAAGCCGGCCAGGGACCGGTCAATTCCAAACGAACGCCCGCGTTTAAGTTTTCCTGCGCCAGTTGCTCAGCCGCCGCGCGAAACTCTTCAAAACCGGCACGCTTCACCAAAAAAGCGAACTTCGCTTTCAGTTCGCCGTGCTCAGTTGCTTCGACTTTCAGAATCCGCAAACGTTTCGCATCGTCCGACTGCTCGCTCAACGCCTTCTCAATGTCGTCAACGATCTGATTGAGCGTGACACGAGCTTCATCAACCCGCAGTGCGTCGATCTTCTTCTGCATCAGATACGACTGTCCCGGAGACGCCGCTTCCGCTTGCTGAGCCAACTCGCGCAACCGCGGACTCACCGACGTGATGCTCGTCAGCAGTGTCGCTCGATCTGAATAGACGTTGACGCCCCATTCCTCGCGTCCTCGCAGACGCTCAATAATCTGGGCCAGTTCTCTGCCCTTCTCAACAAGCATCCGCTCGACGCCGGCGCGTTCCAGATAGATCGTGCCAAAACGAAGCGGCAACACGCTGGTACGTTTCGCGACGTATTCAACCACCGTCTCATGGCGCATCGCGCGCACGGCGGTCCATGTTGCATCGCCGAGATGCTCCGCGAGTGCTTCTTCACCGTAGCTATCGAGCGGCACGGCGCTACACAGCGCGGCGAGATCATTCGCCGTTACCCACTCCAATTTCGTATCGTCTTCGATGGCAACGGGAAAAGATGCCGCATCCAACTGTTCGGCGGCTATACTTTCCGCGACACAGTAGACGTAGTATCCGATTTTGCTTGGTTCGCTTCCGGTCATAGGGGGCACTATGACCAGCATTATATACACAGGAGGGCGATTTAGTTGGACAGCGAGTAGGATGAAAGCGAATTAGACACTTGCGGCTTGCCGTAGTAGAAGTTGCCCTGCATCGTCCAGTTGCCGAGATTAAACTGGCGCTGCGCTCCGCAATTAACGCACGAACGATAGGCGCGCCCGCCGCGGGAGAACGGACGGCTGAGTTCCGCGTGCCGGCAACCAAACACTCGCGCCATCAAATTGCCAAGCTTTCCCGTCAGGGATGATGGCTCGATGTGCCCGACGGCCCGGTTCGCGATTGTCATTTCACCAGCGTGCATTGTGTCACCTCTTTCAGAATTGCCTTCGTTTCGTTAACGCGCAAAGACTTTCCGAATAGGGCCACAAAGAGGCACAAGAAGCAGAAACAATCAGTCGCTTTTGCCTTTTGCGCTTTTTGGTGGCTCTTTCTGTAGCGTCATTTCTGTCTTATACTTACGCACCGCGCCAGGAGAGAATTAACGATTGAACAATAACCCCACTGATAACGTCACTAAACTACTGATCGAGGTGTCGAAAGGTGACCGGGGAGCGGTTGATCTTTTACTACCCGTCATCTACGATGAATTGCGTAAGCTTGCGGCGAATTATCTGCGGCGTGAACGCCCCGATCACACCCTGCAACCGACCGCTCTGGTTCACGAGGCTTACCTGCGTCTGGTCGATCAGACGCGCGTAAACTGGCAGAACAGAGCCCACTTCTTCGGCGTTGCCGCCCAGATAATGCGACGCCTGCTGGTGGATCATGCGCGCAAACACAATGCAGAAAAGCGCGGGCAGGATTTTAAGAAACTCTCTCTAGACGAAAATATTGATCGCGCCGTCGAACGCAGTGCGGAACTCATCGCGCTCGACGACGCGCTCAAGACTCTAGCGACATTCGACGAACAAAAAGCCCGCATGGTTGAGTTGCGGTACTTTGGCGGCCTCTCCATCGAGGAGACAGCAGATGTTATGGGCGTAACTCCCACGACCATCAAACGTCACTGGCGGGCGGCCAAAGCCTGGCTTCATGGTGAAATGCAAAGAAATGTTTGAGGTGCGTTGCTAGTCCAGCCGTTTCTGCATCAAATTGTCCTTACTTATAGCGATCGTAGCGTCCAGTAAGACATGACCCCGGAACGCTGGCAAAAAGTTGAAGAGATTTTTCAGGCTGCGGTCGAACTCCTTCCCGAAGAACGAGCCCGCTACATCGCACAGGTCTGCGCCAACGACACCACGCTGAGACGCGACGTCGAGTCGCTCCTCTCACAACACGACAGTGCCGGCGAACTTCTCGATCAGCCTTTCTACGGCAACACCGAGATGAGCGTGCTCGAGTCGTTTGTCGAAGAAGAAGATCCGATGCTAGGGCGCCGCCTCGGCTCGTACCGCATCGAGCGCGAGATCGGACGCGGCGGCATGGGCGCGGTTTACGAAGCCTCACGCGCCGACAACGAATTCAACAAACGCGCGGCCATCAAACTCGTGAAGCGCGGCATGGATACGGATTTCATCCTGCGCCGCTTCCGCAAGGAACGACAGATTCTCGCCGCTCTCGATCATCCGCACATCGCCGGGCTGATGGACGGTGGTACAACGGACGACGGGCTCCCTTACTTCGTGATGGAGTTCATCGAAGGTCAGCCGCTCTATAATTATTGCGACGCTCACCAACTCAACATCACCGAACGTCTCAAACTCTTTCGCTCGATCTGCGACGCCGTGCACTACGCGCACCAGAAAGAGATCGTCCATCGCGACATAAAGCCTTCAAACGTGCTCGTGACGTCCGAAGGCGTTCCGAAACTGCTCGACTTCGGTATCGCAAAGTTATTGAACCCGCAACTCGCTGGTGACATCACGCACGATCCGACCGCGACCGCGATGCGTTTGATGACGCCGGAATACGCGTCGCCGGAGCAGGTGCAGGGTGCGCCGACAACGCCAAGTACTGACGTTTACTCGCTTGGCGTGTTGCTCTATGAATTATTGACGGGTCACCGTCCCTATCGACTCGTCAATCGCGCGCCACACGAAATCGCGCGTGTCATCTGTGAAGAAGCACCGGCGCCACCGAGCGTGATCATCACGCGCGCGGAAGATCTGTTGCCGAGTCTTTATCAGGGCGATGAGGCCAGCACGCTGAAGAATCTTTACGTCTCGCGCGGCGGCACACTCGAAACGATCCGGCGTGCACTCACGGGCGATCTCGACAACATCGTTATGCAGGCGCTGCGCAAGGAGCCCGAGTGGCGTTATCAAACAGCCGCTGAACTGCGCGACGACATCACACGATTTCTCGAAGGACGTCCGGTCAGCGATCTTCCCGACCCGCCGAATGCGTCAGCACTCTTGCGGCCTGACACGTCGAACGAAAACTCGCTCGCCGTGTTGCCGATGAAGTTATTTGATATCAATCAACCTGAAGCGAGTCCTGATTATCTCGGCACGGGACTGGCCGATGCTTTGATCACGCGCCTGAGTGCGATCCGCAGTTTCGCGGTGCGGCCGACGAGCAGTGTGCTGCGTTATGGCAAGGATGCCGATCCGCTGCGTGCGGGACGTGAGCTTGGTGTCGCGTTTGTTCTGGACGGTCGTATTCGCCGTTCAGCGGAACGCATTCGAGTAACAATTCAATTGCTCGACGTGCGCGACGAAACAACAGCGTGGGCCGGACAGTTTGACGAACAGTTTACCGACGTTCTCAATCTCGAAGACGTCATCTCTTCGCACGTCGCCGAAGCAATCCTGCCGCATCTGACGGTCGACCAACGCCTGCGGCTCGCTAAACGAGGCACTGACAACCCGCAGGCGCACGAAGCTTATTTACGTGGACGTTTTTACTGGAACACCTTTACTGAAGAAGGCTTCGCGCGAGCCATCGTTTGTTATCAACAAGCGATCGCGCTCGATCCGAAGTATGCGCTGGCGCACGCAGGTGTGGCTGCATATCACAACTGGCTCGGCGTTTTTACTGTCATGCCGTTTGCCGAATGTGCCGCCGCGGCCCACGAAGCAGCCTTAACTTCAGTAGAAATCGATCCGAATCTGGCCGAAGGTCACACGGCATTGGGACAGGCCGTGATTTGCCGCGACTTCGCCTGGTCCAACGCGGAACATCATCTCGTTCGCGCCATCGAGCTCGATCCAAACTATCCCCCGGCACGTATCTGGTATGCATTACAGCTCGCGATGGAAGGGCGTTTCAGCGAATCGTTGAAGCAGGCGCACATCGGCCGCGATCTGGATCCGCTCGCGGTGATCTCGCGCTTCGCGGTTGTCTGGTGCTCCTATCATTCGCGCCGTTACGACGAAGCGTATCGCTTCGCCAGCGCCACACTCGAAAACGAGCCGCGCAATTTGATGATGCTCTACGGCGTGAGCTTCGTGCTCAGCCGTCTCAGCCGTCACGCCGAAGCAATCGAAGCCGCGGAGCGATGTGTCGAACTGCTCGGTAAAGCGTCGCATACACTCGGCCGTCTCGGCGCCGCTTACGCCGCCGCGGGAAACCTGGAACAAGGTCAAAGAGTTCTCGACGAGATGGACCAGCTTTCCGCACGCCGCTTCATCTCGCCATATCACCTCGCGCTCGTGAATTGTGCGCTCGGCCGTAAAGAGGCGTCGCTCGATCTGCTGGAGCAGGCTTACGACACTGGCGACGCGAAAGTGCTGTGGATGGGCGTCGATCCGGAACTCGATCCGCTGCACGGACATCCGCGTTTCAACGATCTGTTACAGAAGTTGGACCACCGTCTCGCTGCGTTGCCGCCGCTCGCGGGTCAACTTCGCGAAGAGCACGAATCGATCGCAGTACTTCCCTTCCGCGTGATGAGCCCGCCGGGAGAAAACACGGGCGACGAGTATCTCGGCATCGGTCTCACTGACGCGCTGATCACGCGTCTCAGCAACGTGCGGCGTCTCGTGGTGCGGCCAACCAGCAGTGTGCTGCGTTATCACGGCGCGAACATCGATCCGCTCATCGCCGGACGCGATCTCGGTATTGCCTACGTTGTTGACGGCAGTTTGCGTCGCGTCGGCGATCGCCTGCGTGTAACTGCGCAGCTTCTCAGCGTCGCGGAAGGCATCACGTGTTGGGCCGAACAATTTGACGAAGATTCGACGGACGTGTTGCAAATCGAGGATTCGATCTCCGAGAGAGTCGCGACTGCGTTGTTGCCGCAGTTGACAGGCGACGAGCAACACCAACTCTCGAAACGCGGCACTGACAATTCTGAAGCGTTTGAAGCATATCTGCGCGGCCGTTATTACTGGAACTCTTATACCGAAACCGGACTGGCGAAAGCGCTCGATAGCTACCAACGCGCGATCAAACTCGATCCCGATTACGCGTTGGCCTACAC
>DATNJO010001081.1:0-11751 GCA_035603895.1 Pyrinomonadaceae bacterium | reverse complement strand
AGATGAGCAGATACTGCACCAAGTGCGGCGCAATCAACGATGACACAGCGCAGTACTGTAACAACTGCCAGGCACCGTTAACTCCAGTGAGCAGCGGCTATCAACCAATGCAGTCCGTCAATCAAGGCGCGATGACTGATTGGAAGGCGATGGGTGGCGACAAGAAGATCCTCGCCGGAATTCTCGCCATCGTCGTGGGAGCCCTGGGGGTGCATAAGTTCGTTCTGGGCTACACGACTGAAGGCGTCATCATGCTGCTGATCAGCGTGTTGAGTTGCGGCTTCCTGGCGGTCGTTCCGAGCATCATCGGTATTGTCGAAGGCATCATGTATCTCACGAAGTCGGACGAAGAGTTTGTGAGAACTTACATCCAGAGCAAGAAGGGCTGGTTCTAAGAACGCCTCACTTCATTTCGACGGGCCCGGTTGTAGCTTAAATTAAGTCATGCCGAATGAGTTTATGTACCGGCGATCGACGGTGATCGGAATTTGGTTACTGCTGATCGCCGGTGCGGTTTATCTGTTTGTGTTCGAACCGGGGAAAACTGGTTTGTTTCCACTGTGTCCGTTTCGGTTTTTCACCGGACTTACGTGTCCCGGTTGCGGCACGACGCGCGCGCTTCATCAGCTTGTGCACGGTCATTTCACGGCGGCATTCATGTTGAATCCGCTGTTACTGGTTGCATTGCCGTTTTTGCTTTACGCGTTCTTGCGCTACAGCGTTATCACGTTGCGTGGCCACATTCCACCGCGAAACGCGCTTCCCGCTCCTTACATTTATGCAATCTTCTTTGTCGTCGTGAGCTTTTGGATCTTTCGCAACATGCCGTTCTATCCATTCGTTTCGTAGAGGCACAATATGCGTATCCTAATAGTTGTTCTTCTTCTGGCTTTGATCCCGACTCCCTCAGGCCACACGCAACATGCCTCGCAGAACCCAGCGAAACCAACACGCCCAGTTCACACTTTTTCAATCGTCTGCCGCGATCCAGCAACCGGCGAACTCGGCGTCGCCGTTCAATCCCACTGGTTTTCCGTCGGCTCGATCGTCGCATGGGCTGAAGCCGGCGTCGGCGCAATCGCAACACAATCGTTCGTCGATCCGAGTTACGGCAAGAACGGTCTCGACCTGATGCGCGCAGGCAAAAGTGCACCCGACACACTGAAAGGACTATTAGCCAAAGACGAAGGCCGCGAAGTGCGCCAAGTCGCCATGATCGACGCGCAGGGACGCGTCGACGCCTGGACCGGAAAGAACGACATTCAAGCCGCGGGACACATCGTCGGCAAGAACTTCTCAGTGCAAGCCAACCTGATGCTCAACGACAAAATCTGGCCGGCAATGGCGCGCGCTTTCGAAAACACGCGCGGCGATCTCGCCGAACGAATGCTCGCCGCACTCGACGCCGCGCAAGCCGCCGGCGGCGACATCCGCGGGCGTCAATCAGCCGCGTTGATCGTTGTCACTGGAAAACCAACCGGTCAGGCGTGGAAAGATCGCACGTTTGATCTGCGCGTCGACGACAGTCCGGAACCACTAAAAGAGCTCCGCCGTCTCGTGCGTTTGCAACGCGCCTACAACCACATGAACGCAGGCGACCTCGCCGTTGAAAAGAAGGACAACGAAGGCGCTCTGCGCGAGTATTCCGCGGCGGAACGGCTGGTGCCGGACAATGCCGAAATGATCTATTGGCATGCGGTCGCACTCGTGAACATGGGCCGTGTTGACGAGTCGTTGCCGTTGTTTCGCAAGGTGTTTGCGATGGACCGCAACTGGATCACGCTCACGCCGCGCCTGCCCAAATCCGGCCTGCTCCCGGACGATCCCAAGCTCATCGAACGCATCGTTTCCGTGGGAAACACGCGACCAAAAAACCGTTGACGGGTTTATCTTGACGCCTGCCAAGTTGTCGCTTATAAAGAGGTCACTGATTCGCCCCGTACCCTCATCGCCCTAACGTTTTCCGAGCTGAGGTCAGATTAGGATGCGCAGTCTAACCCCCGGACAGTGGTATCTTCGTTTCACCTGCGAGCAGTGTGAGGCAAAGCAGATACTGTTCGCGGATCTCTCGCGTGGCGAAGCCCGAATTCGCGCGACATACGTCGTAGAGTGCTCCATTTGTCTGCACAAGGGCGCGTACGACGGCGACGACATCGAACGTTATCAACACCCGGTGGACCAGGAACCCAGAACCTCATCGCCGTAAGGTTCTCTCCAATACCAGGCTTAGACCCATAATGAAGTAAAAGACCGTCACGACTTCGGAGTCGCCCCAGTTGTAGTGGACCAAGCCGCTGACGAAGAAGCCTGCGAGACCACCGCACGCGCCGAGTGCGATTCCGCGAGCCTCAGGCAAATCAACTGAAGCGCTAATGATCCGCATTAGCATTCGCGCATACACAGCCATCAACAACAGCCAAACAATTAACGCCGGCACGCCGCGCTCGAGCGCGATTTGCAGCAGGTTCGAATGCATGTGACCGATCGGCTGGCGGCCGTTATCAAACAATCCCCACTCCTGCCAGTGCCCCTTGATCGAATCCATGCCGACGCCAAACAACAGGTGTCGCGGCTTGCTGACGAGCAAGTGAAATCCTTCGCGCCAGACCATTTCACGCCAACTCGTCGATTGATCCTGCGTATCGATCAACCCGACGTTGCGCTTCTGCTGCAACAGGATCAGACCACCGAGAACCAGCGGAATCGCACAAGCGCCGGCGATCAGCAACGTGCGCCGCGACACGCTCATCAACAACATCACCGCCACGAAAACCGCGAACCCGATCCACGACGCGCGCGTGACCGTCATGACGAGCGCAAACACAAGCCCCGCTACCGCCGCCAACAGAAACAATCCCAACAAACTCTTCTTTCGCGGTAATGCGAGTAACAAACCCAACGCCAAAGACGTGATGAGTTGCAACACTTCCGCGTACGTTACCCAATGGCCATAAAAGCCCGTCGCGCGCCAATCACGCCCCCGCGTCCAACCACTAATTCCCAGCTGCTCAATCGCACTACTTCCCTGCAACAACTTCCCGCGCGGCACTTCCAACTCCGGCATCCACTCAACCCGATAAATCCTGACCTTCACCGATCCAGAACCACTTGCCGATCCCGATCCCTGCGCGAGCGCCGCCGCCAATTCATCCGGATTTCCAATCCGCTTCCCATCCACCTCCCACACGGTGTCGCCATCAACAATCGGCGTTGACTGCCTGACCGCCCTCGTATGAAACACCGCCTTCGCCAGCGGACTCTCAGCAGTCACGCCCCGCACTTTCACACCACGCCCAACAATCAACTGTCCCGCGGTCCAAAACACATTCAACATGCACGAGCCGATCAACGTCAGCGCCAGCGTGTGCACCAGTCGCAGTGAACGAACGTTCTGCGCTACGAGGTAAACGATCGTAAAAAGACTCGCCGCGCGCATTTTCCCGATCGACATGATCGGGTTGTAGGAAAACACTCCCGACACGCCACTCAGCACAAAGAATCCAAGCAACACGTAATCAACCGGCGATCGGAAGAGAGCGGGACGCGGATAGAACGCAAACCGCAACAGCCAGAAAAACAGGCCGAGCATCCAGGCGGTTTGCGTCGCGGCGATCGAATGAGGTGCGAAGATCGCGATGAGAAAGATGCAGCCGATGATGGCGCGTTCGCACCATCCAGCCAATCCCTGATTCGAATTCTGCATCGCCTGCATTAGAATGTTCGTGGTCTACTATATTCCATTCAGGTTAATTGCATGCGGCGAATCATTGTTGCGTTGGTGTTTTGTGCACTTGCGAGTCCGGTTTGGTCCCAGTCTGCCTCACCTTCCGATGAGGTAAAAGCGATTCAAGACGACCCGCGCGTGAAAGCGGCCTTCGAACACATCGACAAAGACCGCGACGAGATTCTGCGCGAATGGATCGCCATCACCGAGATCAACGCGCCGTCCAAACACGAACAGGAGCGCGCGAAGTTCCTCGAAAGTCTACTGCGCAAACACAAACTTGAGATTCGTTACGACACCGCGGGAAATCTGATCGCCACGCGCAAAGGCACTGCCGGAAAGCCCGTCACGGTCATCGACGCGCACATGGACACCGTTTTTCAACCGGGCTTGAAGATCAAAGCCACCGTTCGCGACGGCCGCGTCTATGCGCCCGGCGTTGGCGACGACACGCGCAACATCGAAGCGCTGCTCGCTACCATTCGAGCGCTCGACGCGGCAAACATCAAGACCAAAGGCGACATCGTCTTTCTTTTCACCACCGACGAAGAAGCCGGCATGACCGGCGCCAAACAATACACCAAAGATAACAAAGGCAAGGTCGATTATTACGTTGCGCTCGACGGCGGGTACGAGGGCTTCACATACGCCGGGATCGGCATCAACTGGTATCGCCATCATTTTATTGGACCAGGCGGACACACACGTTCGCGCACGCCACCCTATTCTGCGTCGCTGCCGTTGGCGCGTGCGATCTCGCGGATTTACGAGTTGAAAGTTCCTAACAATCCGTCGTCAAACCTGAACATCGGCATGTTGGGTGGTTCGGAAGTCGTGAATGCGAAAGCTGCTGATGCGTGGTTCACAGTCGACCTGCGTTCAACGAGCAATGAAGTCATCGCCGATCTGGAAAAACAGATCGCCGTGATTCTCGACGAAGAAGCAAAGCGTGCCGGAGTGACTGTCAAGACCGACATCATTTCTGCGTCGCCGGCGGCGGTGTTGCCGGGCAATCGCGAGTCGCGGCTCGTGATGATCGCGGAAGCAGTTCATCGCGCGATGGGATTCAATCCGCCGATTGGAAACGCAGGTTCAAACAATTCCAGCGCCGCGCTATTGCAAGGCATCAGTTCGATTTCAACCGGCGCTGGTCCATGCAACGATTCACACGCGTTGACGGAAAACTGCGAGATCGAACCGCTCTACAAAGGAACAAAGAAGATTTTGCTGTTGGCAGTTGTTCTGGCTGGCCTCAGTGAATAGTTGGTCAATAGCCTTCTCTGCCGATCATCACAAACCCGGTGCGCAGGATGATCTTGAGGTCCAACAACAGCGACCAGTTCTCGATGTAGAAAAGATCCAGCCGCACCATCTCTTCAAACGGCAGCCGATTTCTGCCCGAGACTTGCCACAGTCCGGTCAGTCCGGGTTTCATGTCGAGACGCTTGCGATGCCATAGCTCGTAAGCTTCTACCTCGTACGGAATCGGCGGACGTGGTCCAACCACACTCATGTCGCCCATCAAAACGTTCAGCAGTTGCGGAACCTCGTCAAGACTCGTGCGCCGCAAAACTTTCCCCACGCGCGTGATGCGCGGATCGGCGAGGAGTTTGTAAGTCGGCTTCTTCGCATCACCGAGATTAGCTTCCGCGCGCCCGGCGATAAATGCGCGTTGATATTCACGATGCAACTCGGGATCGGCATCGGCGACCATCGTGCGAAACTTGTACAGCAGAAACAGCCGGCCATCCATGCCGACGCGTTCCTGCGTGTAGAATACCGGTCCTTTTGAACCGAGCTTGATCAGCAGCGCCAGCAACACCCACAACGGAAACAGCAGCACGATTGCGAGCGCAGCGCACACGATGTCGAAAGTTCGTTTCAGTATTCGCGCGCTACTCGAGAGCGGTTCGCGAAACAAACGGATCATCGGCAGCACGCCGATCTGATCGATCTCAGTCTTGCGCGGCAGGCAATTGAACAAACTCGGCGCGATGCGAAATTCAACCCCCCGGCGCCGCCCGCAACGCATCATCACTTCAAACAACGCGTCGCCACTCACTTGCGGATCGGCAATGATCACTTCGTTCGCGCCCGAATCGCGAATCGCGTCCGGCAAGCCTTCGAGCGTCGCAATTACCGGCACGCCTTCGTAGTTTCCGACCTGATGAGCTTCCGGCGTTTGCGTATCAACCACGCCGATAACGCGATACCCGAGCGCCGGACGTTCGCGCATCTCGCGAATGAACAAGGCCGCTTCCGGGCCACGTCCGACAACCAGCGTCGGTATCAAATTGATCTGGCGTTGCCGTGCGAGCGTCTGTGCCGAACGTGTGATAAACCTGACCGCGCCGACGCTGACGAGCACGAGAAAGAAATCGACAACAAACACACCGCGCGCGTAGGAGAACGCGCGAAACTCAAAACCACCGCGATACAGAAACGCCGCTGCGACAATCAACAGCGAGCCTATGGCAGTTGCTTTGAAAAGACGAATGCCATCGTCGACAAACGAAAACTCGCCACGCAATCGATAGAGATCGCCGTAACGAAAACACAGCAACCTTATCCCGATCACAAACAACAGCAGCACGCCGTACGGGGCAAACCGATCACTCCACGCAAACGCATCGCCTTCCGCAAACGCTGAGACACCCTCACGAAAATAAAACGCGAGGATGAACGAACCAGCGACAGCCAGCGCGTCAGTCAGCACCAGCAACGCTTTCACAGTGGGAATGATCCACTTCGGCGCGCGCCCGGGCACACGAACAGCACTCGCGTCCGTTAATTGTTGTCGTTTGCGTTGCGCTCGCATCAACTCGCTTTTATTCCAGGATCAGGCGCACAACTTCCTCGATCACCGCGACAGCCCGACGCGGTTGCGATGAAGACTTCTTCTGGAGTGACACCTTGCGCAAGTCTTCGGAACTTGCGATTCGTTCCAACCGGCCTTCCTTCACCAACTCCTGATCGACCGCGGCCCACTGTCCCGCATAGATACTCGCCACCGGAACACCGAGCGCCGCGGCTTCGCGATTGATCGTTCCACCAGCGCTGATCACCAAATCGCTGGCAGCGATCAGATTCGCTCCGTTCAACGGCCTGGCAGGAATAATCAAAAAGTCACTAGCCTTCGCAGAATACGTCGCTCGCTGCGACTCGTTGCGTGGCAGCAGGACCACCTGCACGTTTTCCCTTCCCAACAACAACGCCAACGCCTCATCGAACAGCTTGTTCTGAAAACGGTGATACAAGGCATCGTTCGCAGGGGGACGCATCAGGACCAGCACATTATCCGGGCGAACGCCGAGTTCGCACAACTCCTTCGCAAACGCCGGGTCGGGCTGGAAATCGGCGAGATAAACGTCTTCCTTCGTTCCGTGATAGCGGCGCACCTTGCCGACGCTCGCGCCGTAACGTCGCAAACGCCGCGCGGGAAAACTCGCCGGAACGATGATTCGCGACGTCAAACGAAACGCGAGATGATTCGCGGGCTGGTATTCATAGTCCATCAACGTGACGCGGCGAATGCGCAACGCACGCGCGGCGAGGATTTGTGAATAAGAGTTGTGGCTGATAGCAAGATCGAAGTTGCGCTTGCGCGCCCAAGTGGCCAGGGACCACGCACGACTCATGAGATTACCGGCCTTCGCCGACACTTGCCGTCCGCCGTGCGCTCCGACTACCTGCGCATCAAAACCCGCGGCGTTTGCAAGTGGCACAGTTTCGGCAAACGCACGTGCGGTCGTTTCGATCTCGTGACCGCGTTCAACAAACCTCGCCGCAAGCGCCTTGAAAAACGGAACGTGCGGTGAGTTTGCGAGATCGATCCAAAGACGCATCGCTAATAGGGTAGCCACAAAGAGGCACAAAAGACGTTCTTGTGCCTCTTGTGGCTAAAGTTTTAGTTCGATCAGGCGCCCGCGATCGCGCAGCGACGTTTCGGCGGCTTCGATCATGCTCACCATGCGCAGGCCCGCGGCGCCATCAGTATCCGGTTGACGATTGTTGTCGATGCAATCGATAAAGTGCAGCGCTTCGGTTTGCAATGCTTCAGTGTTATCGAGCCGCGGCGCCCACATATCGCCCGAACGATAGCTCACGAGCAGTTTGTAAACGTCCTCCTGTCTCGGCGTGACACTGATTCCCTTGTCATAGACCTTCAGCTTTTCGCTCGGTTCGAGATCGTCGTAAAGGATCATCTTTTCGCTACCGCCGATCAGCGTGTGACGAACTTTCACCGGCGTCAACCAGTTGACGTGTACGTGCGCGATCTGCGCGCCGGAAAAGAAGAGCGTGATGTAAGCGACGTTTTCAGGTTGGCCGGGAATGTGACTGATGCCTGTCGCCGAAACGGCCACCGGCTTCGCGGGAAGAACGTAATCCATGATCGAAAGATCGTGAATCGCGAGATCCCAGATAACGCTCACGTCGTGTTGAAAGAGACCAAGATTCACGCGCACGGCGTCGTAGTAATAGATCTCTCCAAGCTGTCCTGACGCGATCAATTCGCGAATCTTTCGCACGGCGTCCGTGTAGACAAACGTGTGGTCCACCAGCAGCACCAAATTGCGTGCAGCAGCTTCGTCGATCAGTTGACGCGCGTGATCGGACCTTGTTGCCAGCGGTTTTTCGACCAGCACGTGCTTGCCTGCACGCAACGCCTCCAGCGCGAGTTCAAAATGCGACGAAACGGGCGTGGCGATCACCACCGCGTCGATTTGCGGATCGTTTATCAGATCGGTTGAGTTGCTGCACGTCTTTATGCCCGGATAGATCTTCCGCAAAGGAGCGATTCGCTCCTCGCGCAGATCGCAAACGCGTGTAACTGCCGAATCCGGCGCGCCCATAAAGTTTCGCACCAGGTTCGGTCCCCAATAGCCGTAGCCGATTACACCAACTTTGATCATGTCGTCTGTTTGCGAACGTCTCCAATCACTCGCGCCGGCACGCCCGCGACAAGCGCGAAGTCAGGCACGTCTTTCGTCACGACCGCGCCCGCGCCGACCAGCGCACCCGCGCCGATCGTCACACCTGCGATGATCGTCGCGTTGCTGCCGATGCTCGCTCGCTGCTTAACTTTCGTTTTGATTACTTGCCAGTCTGCTTCCGTTTGTAACGAACCATCACGATTCACCGCACTCGGGTACACGTCGTTCGTAAACATCACGCCGTGTCCGATGAAACATTCATCTTCAATCTCCACACCTTCACAGATAAACGTGTGCGACGAAATCTTGCACCGCGCGCCGATGATCGCGTTTTTCTGAATCTCGACAAACGCGCCGATCTTGCTTTCATCCCCGATCGAACAGCCGTACAGATTGACCAGGTCGGGCTGAAAAATTCGGACCTCCCGTCCGAGTTTTACGTCTTTGGCGATTGGCATTTAGTTGGGCATGTCCTCGAGCAAGCGTGCTAGAGCATACAGCATCCACGCCTGAGTCCAACGCATGTACGGCTTGCGCACGATATAAAAACGACGGCGTTGATAGTAGAAGAAGCCTCGCGGGTCGCGCAGGTTGTTAATGGTCCACGAAGCGATCTGGTGGGCCAGTGTCGATGAATTTTGTTCCAGGTCACGACACTCAAGGAGAGTCACGATCGCGCTGGCTGCGGCGTGCGCATCCACCGGATAAGGGTCGTCATGGTAGTATTTCGGCCAGCCGTCCGCAAGAAAGAAAGTCCGCTTCCAGTAGCTAAACCCCCGTTCGAGAGCCTGTTGAAAGTCTGCACCTAACGAGCTGGCCGAGATTATTCGCCGTAGCGAAAACAGGATGTACGCAGTGTGGAAGTTGTCGATCCATGATTGGTTTGGATCGGTGCCGTAAGTCCACGATCCGTCGGGTTGTTGCTGTTGGATGACATAACGAACAGCGCGTTCAGCTTCGTGCGATAACGCTGCGTCGTTGGTTAACCTGCCAACCTCTGCGAGCACTTCGGCAGCGAGCAGGGTGGCGTTAAAGATGCGCGTGTCTGTGTTGGGTGCGTAGCTGAAACAGAGTGCTGTGTCGGTGTCGACAGTGCGTGGCAAGTCGTGAAGGATGAAGTCGCAAACGCTGCGCGCTGTCGTGAGATATTCATCGTCGTTGAACTCGTGCGCTGCTTCGATGAAGGCGCGAGCAGCAAATGCGGTCGGAACGATCGTCGGCGTGCCGCGTGGAGCAAAAAAGTTGCGGCTCTGCCAATCGAAGTTGTAGCCCCACGCGGCGCCGCTGCAACCTTCGGTTTTCATCGACAGCAACATCGTGAGGAGATTTCTGGTTTGGAGTTCTGCTTCTTCGGATCTCAAACGGCGGTAAGTTGCGAGCTGGGCCAACGCAAAGAGCGCGATACCTTTCGCGTTGCGTTCTGCAGGCACACGCGCGAACGGGCGCAGATCGATGGGCGATCTTTTTACGAATTGCGTCCAGAGAAGTCGAGCGTTGCGTGAGTTTGCAAAGGGCGTCGCTTGAAAGAGACGGCTGTTTAGCGCGTCGAAAGGATCGTGTCCGGCGAAGTCATGTTCTCTGCACCAGGCGAGAAGTTGATCATAAACGGCTTGCACTGTCTGCGTAATCTGTGGATGGATCTCAACGACTCCCGACTGACGTTTCGATCCGCCGCGGTGTCTCGACAAAGCTCTCGTGCCAGAGCTCAAACATCAGCAACGTCCAGAGCAGTTTGCGATGGTTGGCGACGCCGCGCTCGTGTTCGTCCTGCAACCGCGCGACGTAATCAGCATTGAACACACCCGCGCGTCGGACGCGCTCCGGCGACAACAGATCGCGCGCCAGCGGACGCAGCTTAACCTTTAACCACTCCGCTACCGGCACACCAAAACCTTTCTTCCCACGCCGGGTCACAAAACCCGGCAACATGTCGTGCACGGCTTTCTTCAAAATGTACTTCGTCTTCATTCCACGCAACTTGTAGTTACACGGCAACGACGCCGCAAACTCCGCCACACGCGGATCGAGAAACGGCGCACGCACTTCCAGCGACACCGCCATACTCGCTCGATCGACCTTCGTCAAAATGTCTTCCGCCAGATATAGATGCGTGTCGACGCTCTGCATCCGCGTCACCAGATCGTCGCTTTCGCAGTCTTCCGCGATCAGACGCGCGTCCTTATAAATATCGCCATCGCTTGCGGCGCGTGCCTCGGGCGTCAGCAACTGTTCCTGTTGTTCCGGAGTGAATGAACCAAACCAGATGTGGTGGCGCGTCACCGTGTCGTAATTCGCGCCGGTCACAAATCGCAGCGCTTTGTAGTCGAATGAAAGATTCTTCGTCTTCACCGGCATTAAGCGCACGGCTGGTTCAACGATCCCGCGCCGCAACGCCCGCGGCACTCGTTTGTAAACTTCGGCCCAACGATGACCAGCGTACATCTGATATCCCGCAAACAGCTCATCGCCACCGTCACCGCCCAGCGCAACAGTCACATGTTTACGCGTGAATCGCGACAGCAAATACGTCGGCACGAGCGACGGATCGCTGAAGGGTTCGTCCATCCACGCTCCAATCTCGCTCACGAGATTCGCCGCAAGGTTTGCGCTGAGTCGCTCTTCATGGTGATCCGTGCCGAGATACTTCGCGACACCACGCGCGTACGTTGATTCGTCAAAAGACGACTCCGCAAACGAGATCGAAAACGTTTTCACCGCTTCCGACGAAGCACGCACCGCCAAGGCGGCAACTGTCGACGAATCGACACCGCCCGAAAGCAAAACGCCAAGCGGAACATCAGAAACCAAACGCATCCGCACCGCATCCGCGAGCAACTCACGCAAGTGATCCGCAGCGTCGTGCTCGTTCGGAAGTGGTTCGGCAATTGTGTAAGACAGTTTCCAATAACGTTCGACGTTTACCCGGCCATCTTCAAGCGTGAGTTTGTGTGCTGCCGGAAGTTTGTTGATGCCTTCGTAGATCGAAAGCGGCGCGGGCACGTAATCGAAGGATAAGTATTGCCGCAGTGCTTGCAGGTTGAGCCCCGGCTTAACGGCAGGATGGGCCAATAGCACCTTTGGCTCGGAGGCAAA
>DATNJO010001080.1:0-7420 GCA_035603895.1 Pyrinomonadaceae bacterium | reverse complement strand
AGGGACCGAAGGAGAACAAGTCAAACTCCGGCAGTTTCTTGTACTTCAGCCTTCCCCATAGCAGGAATTGAGAAGTTATTAAGTCGCTCGTCTCATCTTCCGGCAGGGTGACAAACTGCGCCTGACCGATGTCGATGGTGTCGAGCACGTGACTCTCGATCGTAAACACGTCGGTGCCCTGCTTGGTGAAACTGTAGGACTGCTTATCACCCTGCTGCTGCATTACTCCGTTGAGAATGAGGTTGTCGCCCTGGTCGCTGCCGATCAGACTCGATCGTTCACCGAACAGTTCCGCGACGAGCAACTGTATCTGGCTGGAGAAACTTGAAATCGCAGAATTGGCGAACAGCACTCGCAGGTACAGCACTTTGAAGTCGTAAGGCTCGCTCTGGTAGACGAGGTATTCGGTGTCTTCGTAATAAATCAAACCGAAGAGCGACGAATCGGTTATCTCGATCCTGCCCGCTGCGAGTTTCACTGGGGAGAGATTCACGCCCAGGTGATGCGCTTTGAACTGTTCGATGTCGATTCCCGCCACCAGACCGCGCAGTTCCGATGGAAGGTCTCCCGGTGGAACATCACAGTTGAAAAAGATAATGCCGTTCCAGTTTTGGAGTACGGTGTTGAGGAAGTACTGAAACTCCGGTTGGTCGGCATTTTTTTCCGCTTCGGCGATTGAATCGAGCAGGATTGCCTGCGTCGCCGCGCCATCGTTAAAACTACTGCCGGGCGCCGACCACAACGATCGATCTTTGACGAGATCCTCCAAAGATTGTTGCGCGAACTTCAGTACCATGACTGTATCGTCGCGCCACCTGTCGGGGTGAAGATTAAATTGCCAATCACTGATCTTTAGATTGGGGAACAACACGGTGCAGCATTCCTGTAACGCCTCGATGTTCGAGATCACTAGGAATAGCTGGTTGGTCAGCAGCGCCGTGCGCAATTGTTGACACAAGCCACGCAATTCCAGTGTGTTGCCGTCGCCAGTGGTCGCAAGGATCAGTTGCTCCCAAACTGAATAGTCGGTCGAAAAAGTCGAAAGCATTCCTTGCGGCGTGACTGCGAGCGGGCCAGACGGCGCAACCGGTCCAGGATCTCCACCACACGGCGCGCCGAGTCCGGCAGGTCCTGCTTCGAACGTCGGCCAGTTCATTGCGAAGATCGCGTTGCTGCGGGTTGTGCTTAAGACTTCTACTTCAAACTGTGTGCACTGCTGGGCGAAAGTTGGACCAAGACCTCGCACTCCGGCATACGGCACCATCGGGAAGCTGGGCTGCGGTGCACCAAACACCGGGTCTGCGGTGGGTGAGAAGATGGCGGTCCGCAACTGAAGCACTTGCAAAAACGGATCGGGTAGATCCTGACTAAAGAGGCCACCGCGTTCCGGTTGCGAGTAGTAGCCGTAACCACCCACAGGTCCGGTTGCTGCCGGTACTTCGGCCGGCTCACTGGCGCCAATGGGACCATCACTGAAATACATCCAGGACGTGCAGACCGGCAAAGTGCTGCCCGGAAATTCCTTGGTGAGCGACTGCGTGGCGCCAGTGGCGTTCGGATTCAGAAAGAATGGAGCGAAGGCAGGCGCATTAGGGACGAAGCGCACGACGGAGGCGTCGGGGACGTTTGCGTATTCGAGGCCGGAAATTCCGCACATCAGCGGAATGTCTCCGGTCGGACCACTGGGGCCGGTCGCGCGGCCTAACCGCCAATCACCCATCGGCACTGAGTAGAACTGCTGGCGCACCGGATCCCATTGATTAGCAATTGCCGACTGGTCCGGGATGATCGCGAGTGTCAACGCATCTCCGTTCACGGAGACGAAATTGCTTTTGGTGCTGGCGGTTGACTTGATTACGAATCGGTTTTGTTCGGCATCGGCGGGATGTGTTGGATCGATACTAGCTTCGACGAGAATCGAATCGTTTGCATCGGACGAGAAAACCGGATACTCAAATCCGGCTAAAATCCCAGACTGCGCGCGGTAGAAATATCGCAAAGATGCGGAGACAGTTTCTCCTGACAACGTAGCGGAGAAACTCAGCCGGCCTGCATCAGGCGAACCAACCTGACCGATCTCTATTCGTCCGCCTTCGACTGTTCCCGAGCCGAAAGTGAGTGAGTTCTCGTCGCCGGTAATTACGTACGGATTATCGTCGTCGCCTCCGTCGATTCGTGAGCCGGCGGCAATGCGAAGAGTTATTGAAGCGAGCGTGAAGATCGCGTCACGCGTGATTCGTCCGCACGCGTCGAAACGCAAAGTTTGTATTGGTCCACCCGGTGCATCGAATCCATCGGTTGAGGCTAACCAAACAAGCGCCCAGTCATCTTCGATACTTGACAGGATCGCGCGCTCAACATCCGTCTGTGTGATCGTCTCGGCAGCAACACTGGTCGCTGCAAAGATGACACAACGCGACAAGCTGGGCACAACGATCGCGCCCGGAAACTGAAGACGCTCGACTCTGGTTGGCAGATGTGTGTTGAGATAGACCACATTCCTCCGCCTGGCACAGACACGCAGTGAGGTCAGGAGGCTTGATGTTCATCTATCACGAACAGCATGGCTCGTGAGGAAACAGGGTAGTGCTGATGTGCAAGGTACGGCTATTAAGATTTCAACCTTGAGCGGCGCAGAGGATATAGCAAAAGGTTCGTTATCACAAGGCGAATTTTTGGCGTGATCATTGAGGCGTTGAATTCGGACGTCTTAGTAGAGCAGGTCTATTTCTCATGAAGATCGAACTCATAGGTTAGATAGCCTCTTACTTTTACTCGCTTACCATTTACCGATGTTGGAGGAAATACTGCTTGGTATGCCGCTTTTTCTGCTGCCTCTTTGAGAAGCTTATCTCCAAAAGCCGTGGCAGAAATAACATGACCAGTCTCATCATAAATCACCAGCACACTTACTTGTCCTGATACTCTCTCAGCTATTGCTGCTGCCGGATAAACAGGTGACGGCTTTTTTTGTGCTTTATTATTGAGAACCATTCAATATAAACTCCGTATTTAAGTACACCTCATAGGTAAGCGATGACGACTCCCATGGAATTTGCCTCCCCCCGGTTTTATCTCTAACCTTAATACGTACACGCTTAAATACTTCCTCTATGGTCAAATCTTTCTTTCGTATCTGTGCAAGCAACTCTTTCGTATAGACACTATTATCTGTATTCCCGTCCAGGGCCACCTTTCCAGGTGCGGTCGCATACGCGATTAGCGTGTCACTTGGTGCGTCAATTGACGCTAAACCGACATCCTCCGATCTCAATCTGTCAGTGAATGGATTATCTCGACATGCATCCAGGATCAAAATATTGATTTTGCTTCGAGCGCCTTGCATTTGGGTTAATACAAAGCCTACATCTACGGCGACGGATTCGGCTCTTTTTGTTTTGCTAATCATAGCCCCGATTGGTAGCAAATGATTTCTACCCTTTAGCTGAAAGCCGTGACCCGCATAGTAAAATAGCCCTACGTCGCTACTTCGAAGTTTTTCCCTAAAGCCTCTAATTGCTTGTTTCATATCGATGTAGTTTAAGTTTTCTTTAAGAGTTACTTCAAGCCAAGTTCAGACAATGCCTCTCCCATTTTCCGTACATCGTTGGTTGGATTCTTCAAAGGACCTGGTTCATACGCGCTGTTCCCAACCAGTAGTGCGACTCGTCGTCCTGAGAATTCTTTTGCAATCCTGATATCGCGCTCCTGAGACTGCGTGTCATTCGCTAAGAGGATGACCAGCATCAGAGACGTAGTCAGAAAGTGTTTTCTGAGATTCGTCTTCTCAAATGTAAATATGGATTTGTACATTGCTAAGTCTTAATTGTGAACCCGATGATAAGGCCGCGTTTGTTTGCGGATCGGATTTGAATATCCATCTTTATGCCCGTGAGAGTGTTCAATTCTAAGAGGAGGTAGGTTATATAGCGCCGTGATTGAAGGCAAGTGTAATTGAACCAGGAATTCAACTTGGCAAGAACAAAAGGCCGCCGGAATTGATTCCAGCGGCCTTCGAGATCATGGCTCCCCACACTGGACAATCTTCGCAACTTTCTGCGGTCGACAGCAGAAACGTTTCGTCTCTTACAGGCTTAAGTGGCAAACTTAGAAACTGCGAGTTGAGCGGAGCCTGAAAATGCTCATGCCGAACATAGGATCCGAGTTGATAGTTCTTACGAGTGTCTTTGATAGACGCCGGAGTTGCTCACAATTGAATTAAGCCACCACCGTATACTTGAGGCTCAACCTCTGACTAATTCGATCTCTGATTGTGTCATCTACATTTTAATACCTTTCCCCACATTCGACTGCGACAGTTCACGGTACAACCTGAACCCGTATACGCTGAGTGTCCTATCTGTTAAGTGAGATTAGGGCTTTGGAATTTAAAGGCTGAACTGGCATGCGTTCACTTAAAGCAGTACTGTGAAGCCTTCCTGCCGGAAATGATCGTCATGAGTCAATATATCGATAATGCTGTGTTCGCGCATTGTATGCATTGAAATACAATCGGTCAGACTATAGCCTTTATCCGGCCGCGCTTTATACAGCGAAAGACCAGCTATGAATGCTTCATGGCTTTGTGGGGCTACTTCGATATTCGAGCCGCTGAGAATTCCCTCTGTTTGAGTGACGGCTCCACGGCGAGCGTTTTCGCCGTACTCGGAAAAGAAGTTCAAGAGTTCTACCAATACATCTTCAGTCGTGATTAGTTTGGCGTCCGCGATCAATTTGCTAGCTGCGAAGGCGCGCTCATGCCATTGGTCCCTGGGATTGAAGAGAGCTACAAAGTAAAGTGTATCAACGAACGTCTTTTTCAAGATTGCTTTTTTGGTGCTCCGTAGAGATAGTGATCAAGATTGATCGAACCGTCAGTTGGTACGTTCTCCCAAGTGTCTGCGGGTAAGCCAGCGTTGATCGTATCGACGAGTTCCCAAATGGATTTGCGATCCACCTCTGTTCCTTCAGATTCGGCGTCCATGGCAAGAGAATCAAGCAGTCTTAGTGCTTCCCGCTGCTTATTGGGTGGCAGAGCTCGCACTTTGTCGATCAGCTGGTCTTCCAGATTTGCAGCCATGATTCTTTCTCCGATTCACTTAGAAGCTTTGAAGCCTCGTTCGGCGTTCGGAAAGTATATCATTCTTAGCTTATTAGCAGTGTTTCAACGCTCCGTCTTTCTTCTGAACAAGCAAAACGTAAATCGGCGTCACTAGCACGACTAGTAGGCAAAGAAGAAAGGCCGCCGGAATTGATTCCAGCGGCCTTCGAGATCGTGGCTCCGCAGGTAGGACTCGAACCTACAACCCTTCGGTTAACAGCCGAATGCTCTGCCATTGAGCTACTGCGGAATAAGCGCCCTCACATAGTTCTCAAAACTATGTGCAGGGCGCGAAGGCGTTTTTATAACAAATGAGGTTGGGAGCGTCAACCGCCGTCGGGCGCTTCCAACTATGCACTCACGCGTTGCCCAAACTTGCGCTCCGCGAAAATCTGCGAGAATATCTCACGCCCCGCTTTACTCGCAGTAACGTCCCAATTCACGGGCAGAAATCGAGATTCACCGGCAGAAAGGTTCCCAACAAAAGGTTCCCAACAGAAAGGTCCCCTATGGAACGACGTACAACATCGTGGTACAGCCACCACCTGAACATGGAAATGCCCCTCGTAGCTTACGGACATGCGGGGCCGCCGCTTTTGATGTTCCCGACCGCTGCCGCCGACTAACTCGAATACGAAAGGTTCTACCTCGTCGACTCCATCAAACAATTTCTCGACAACGGCAAGCTGCGCGCCTATTCGATCAATAGCGTCAATCGTTACAGCTTGCTCAACGAACAGATGCCACCGCATCTCAAAGCCGAACTGCTCTCGCGCTACGATCGCTATATCGTTGACGAAGTGTTGCCGCTGATTCGCAACGAGTGCGGCGATGGAGAGACCCGTCCGATAACTACCGGCGCGAGTTTGGGTGCGTTTCTCTCGGCGAATAGTTACTTCAAACATCCCGATCTGTTTCGAGGTGTGATTGCGATGAGCGGCAGTTACGACGTGCGCGCTTATTTAAAGAATTACTACGACGACAACGTCTACTTCAACAACCCGGTCGATTATCTTTCCAACCTTAACGACGATCATTACCTTCCGCTGCTGCGAAACGCCGACGCGATTGTGATCATGACGGGCCAAGGCAACTACGAAGCTCCCGAACGCAGTCGGACGCTTTCAGAGATTCTCCACTCCAAGGGCATTCCGCACGTGTTGGACGTTTGGGGACCAGACGTCGATCACGACTGGCCGTGGTGGCGAAAGATGCTGCCTTACGCGTTAGGGAAGTTGTTAGGGCACCCGGCTTAAGGCCGGGTGCGATCAAAAACGATTTCACCGAATATTACGGTTCGCCGTCGCCTTTTTTCCCTTTCTTCTTCGCTGGCTCGGCTTCGCGTGGACGCGTTGCGGGTGGTGGAGGAGTATCAACTTTCGGGGTTGAGACTTCCTGCTTCGGTTGTGGATTTGCCGGCGCCGTTTCGTCTGCCTTCGGCGGTGGGGGCAGAGTCATCTGCTCGAGCTTCGGTTCAGTTGTACTGGCAGGCAGTGTGCCTTCTTCCTGAGTTTCCTCTGCTTCGGCGGCGAATTCGGCCCGTTCAGCCGCGAGTTCTCGCTGGCGTTGGCGGAAGAGTTCTCTCATGTCTTCCGGCATTTCAGGCGCCTTCGGAAACTCTTCCTTCTCCTTGTCTTTAAGAAACGTCTTCATGAAGTCGACGAACATTGGCAGTGCGCCTTTGCCGCCGGTCATGTCGTTGCCGAGTGGTTTTTTCTTTCCGGGATAACCCATCCACACGCCGGTAACGTAAGTCGGCGTATAACCGATAAACCAAACGTCGGTGTGATCGTTGACCGTGCCTGTCTTTCCCGCTACTGGATGCGGAAGCGAATTCGCGGCCGTTGCGGTGCCGCCGGTCACGACGCCCCGCATCATACCAACCATCGTTAACGCGACGTACGGGTTCATCACTTTGTACGTGGTTCTTTCCCACTCCTCGAGCGCGGCGCCATCGCGATCGAGAACCTTCCGAATCAGGTGCGGCTCGACACGAATGCCTTTGTTTGGAAATGCAGAGTAGGCCGAGACCATCTGATCGAGCGGTACCTCTGTTGCACCGAGTGCCGATGGGAGATACGGAGACATCGGCACCTTGATGCCAAAGCGACGTACCATCTGCGCGCCCGTTTGAATGCCAACGGTTTGCAACAGGTGAACTGCCTGAATGTTCATCGACTTTGCGAGCGCAGTTTTCATCGGCAGATCGCCCGAGCCTAGCGAGCCGTCGTAGTTGTGCGGCTGCCAATCACCGATCTTGATCGGTGCTCCGCTCACAGGCGTGTCCGGAGTCATACCCCACTCGACCGCCGCGGTGTA
>DATNJO010001079.1:0-2641 GCA_035603895.1 Pyrinomonadaceae bacterium | reverse complement strand
CCGGACCGGACGCGGGTTGTGACGGCGGCGCCGGGCTCTGTGCCACGACAAGCGCCGGCAAAAAGAGCATCAAAACTACAAACAGAGCAACGTGTCGAAATATATTGCTGCGAAAAATGGCTGGCATTTATTGCCTCCCCGAATTTCTTTGACGCGCGGGAGTACGCGAAAGTTAACTGAATTTCTGAAACAACTTTTCAATTTGGGATTTAGTCTAAAATAGGTAACGCGAACAATCCCCCACCGCGTCACGCTTTGGCACAGGCGGTGCCAATAGCTGTTTCAGCCCCGTAAAACGTAACAAAAGAGTTCACATGTTAACTCGTGTGCGGCATCTTCCGGTACTCCTAGTGGTCTACGCGCTAATCTGCGCCGCCGCGAATTCCGCCGCAGCGCAAACCTCGCTGGCCGAACTTCAGAAACTACTCCACGAAAAAGTCGCTTTTGAGGAAACTGACTTTGCCGCGCTGCAACGTGGCGAACCCGTCGTCCGGTCTGTGCCCGCGCAGGACAAACGCGAAGTCGCGGTTTCGGGCCTCGTGACGCTGCGAGCGAACGCCGACGAATTTTTGCGCTCTTACCGCGAGGGTCTGACGCGCAAGAACAACGCCGCGGTAATGGAAATTGGGACCTTCGGCGCGGTGCCCGCACTCGCGGACGTCGAAAGTCTCACGCTCGAAGCCGATGACCTCGAGGATTTGAAAGCCTGCGTTGTCGGCGACTGCGAGTTAAAGCTTTCCGCCGCGATGATTCAGCGGTTCGCGCGCGAAGTTAATTGGCAAGCGCCGGATTACGCGAAGCAGGCCACCAAGCTCTTCAAAACGATGCTCGTCGAGTATGTGAAAGATTATCGCTCGCGCGGCGACGCAGCACTCATCGAATACAACGACAAGCAGGACCAGGTGCGACTGGCCGACGAACACCAGGCACTCACGCACTCTTCCGGTTATCTCAGCGAGGTCTTGCCTCGTGTGGCTTCCGAAATGCAGCCGCTCGAGGAACTACTTGTCTGGTCCAAGATCAAGTTTGGACTGAAACCCGTCATTGCTATCAACCACATCACGATCTACAAAGGCGACCGCGAGTTCGGGCCACAGATCCTTTCGGTTTCCAAACAGATTTACGCCAATCATTATTTCAATTCATCTTTGGCATTGACCGGGTTTGTGACGGTTGCTGGTCCAACGTCCTATCTCGTCTACGAGAACCGCTCACGCGCTGACGGTCTTGACGGACCGTTAGGCAAGTTGAAACGCGGCCTGGTGCAGAAAAAAGCGATCGACGGTTTAAAAAGCATCCTCGAACACTCGAAAGTGATGATGGAAGGGCCGACGATGGCTCGTGAAAGCGCGCTTGCCTCAGCGAACGTGTCAGACGGTTGGGGCCGGCGCTTATTTGGCGGCGTTCGTCCGCTACTGTGGTTTTTAATTATTTCAGCACTGATTGCGTTGCTGGTACTCCGCAACTACGAAGGCAAAGCGAGCCGCGCTGGAGTGAAGCAACTGAAACCCGAGCATAAATAAAGCAAGGAGGGCTTTGTGAGAAAACAATTCATTCTGTGGTTAACGGCTGTCGTAATGGCAGCTTCTTTTTTGACCTACGCGACCGCACAACAAGCCGGGGTGACTGTTGAACTTAAGAACGGTCAGGGCGAAAGTGTCGGCACAGCAACGTTGACGCAGATCAACAACAAAGGTGGCGTCAGGATCAAACTCGACCTGAAAAACCTGCCACCCGGACAGCACGCAATCCACTTTCATCAGATGGCGAAGTGTGAAGGACCAGCATTCGAAACCGCCGGCTCTCATTTCAATCCCGATTCAAAAATGCACGGCTTGAAGAACCCGCAAGGACCACACGCCGGCGACATGAACAACTTCACCGTCAAGCAAAACGGCACAGCTAATATGACGGTCACCGATACGCGCGTAAACCTCGGTTCCGACGGTCATTCGCTCTACACCAACGGCGGAACATCACTCGTGATCCACGCCAAAGCAGACGACCAGAAGACCGATCCGTCCGGCAACTCCGGCGATCGCATCGCCTGCGGCGTGATCTCGAAGTAAATCTGTGTTAAGAAGGTGCCCACAAATCGATGCACCTGATCGGAATAGATGTGGGCACCGGTGGCTCGCGCGCCGTGCTGATCGACACGGCAGGTAAGATCGTCGCTTCCGCCACTGTCGAACACAAACCTTTCGTTTCAATACAAACCGGGTGGGCCGAACAGGACCCGCGCGACTGGTGGCGTGCCTCCGCCGCCGCGATTCGATCTGCAATCGCGAAAGCTGCGATTCCAGCGGATGAGATCAAAGCCGTCGGTCTGTCGGGACAGATGCACGGCGCGGTGCTGCTTGATGAACGCGATGAAGTGCTGCGGCCGGCGATCATCTGGTGCGATCAGCGAAGCAGCGAACAATGTGAGAACCTGACCGCGAAGGTTGGCGACAGTCGTCTGATCGAGTTGACGTGCAACCCCGCGCTGACGGGCTTCACGTTGCCGAAACTCCTGTGGGTGCGCGACCGCGAACCCGAGACATGGCAATGCGTGACTTCAGTTCTCCTGCCGAAAGACTACGTTCGGTTTCGGCTGACAGGCGATAAAGCGACGGACGTCGCGGACGCTTCGGGCACGTTG
>DATNJO010001078.1:0-2895 GCA_035603895.1 Pyrinomonadaceae bacterium | reverse complement strand
GGAATGAACCTCGATCGTCTGTACGATCTCCTGCCGGTTGTTTATCGACAGCGCGACACGGAAGTGGGCCAGCCGTTGCGCGCGCTGCTTCAGGTGATCTCCGAACAAGTGAATATCGTGGAAGCCGATATCGCTCAGTTGTATGAGAATTGGTTTATCGAAACGTGTGAAGACTGGGTGGTGCCTTACATCGCGGACCTGATCGGTTATCGTGTGGTCCACGAGGCGGGCGAGCCCGGGCTGCCGACAACGGACGCGGCTCGCCAGCGTAACAAGATTCTCATTCCGCGCCGCGAAGTAGCGAACACGATTCGCTATCGTCGCCGCAAAGGAACTGTCGCGTTGCTCGAATTGCTGGCGCAGGATGTTGCGGGTTGGCCTGCTCGCGCAGTCGAGTTCTATCAGAATCTGCTGTTCGGACAACACGTCAATCACTTACGGCCGCAGCACGGACGCATCATCGACGTGCGCCTCGGCGACGCCACGGATCTTCTCGCAGGACCATTCGATCAACTTGCTCATACTGTTGACGTGCGTCGGGTTAATTCGCGGTATGCGACGGGTCGTTACGGCATAACAAACGCTGGGTTGTTTGTCTGGAGGTTGAAAGCTCATTCAGTAACGCGCTCTCCGGCTTTCTGTCTCGACCGGGCGCGCCAGCAATACACATTCAGCATGCTCGGCAACAATGCACAGTTGTTTACCAAACCAGTTGAAGAACCGGACCCGACGCACACTGCCGATGAAATGAACGTCCCGGCGCCGATTCGCCGCCGCGCACTCGAAGAGCGCACTGCTGATTACTACGGAGAAGGGAAGAGTTTTTGTATCTGGCGCGAGGGAAGTGACAAACCGATCTCGTCGCAAAGAATCGTCGTCGCTGATTTGAGTCGCTGGGCTTATCGTCCGCAGGGAGATCAGGTCGTCGTGGATCCGAAGTTGGGCCGCATTGCCTTTGCCAAGCGTTCCGATCCAAATGCTGGTGTTTGGGTCACTTATCATTATGGATTCAGTGACGACTTAGGCGGTGGCGAATACGAACGAAAGCTCAGGACACCACGCAACGCTGAGATCCGTTCTAAAGATTCAGAACTCCCGCGCCGGGAAGCAAACTACGTTTACCTCGTAAGCCAGCAACACTCGCAGCAACCATACTTCGAAAATCTCAACAGCGCTTTGGAAAAGTGGGCGAGCGACGATCCTGACAACGCAATCATTCAGATCGAGGACAGCGGAATCTACGTCGAACAACTCGCAGTGCGTTTCTCGCGAAACAACCAACGACTGGAAATCCGTGCGGCTAATGGCCGCCGTCCCGTCATTCGTTTGCTCGATTGGTACACCCACCGGCCTGACTCTCTCGGCATTGTGGGTCCTCCATCCGAAGAACCATCAGAGCACGGTCACGCGCCACGTCTCATTCTCGATGGACTGCTAATCACCGGAAGAGGTGTTGAGATTAGCGGGCACCTGTTTCAAATCCTGATTCGGCATTGCACGCTCGTGCCTGGTTGGTCGCTCGATAACAAGTGCAATCCGGAAAACGAATCCGAGCCGAGTCTGCTGCTGACAGATACCAGGGCAGTGCTAGCAATCGAACACAGCATCGTCGGCAGTATTGTCATCAACCAAAACGAGGTAACGAAGGAACCGATAACCATCAGGATTAGCGACAGCATCCTCGACGCCGTGCGTGGCGATATAAACGCGCTCTCCGGTCCTGACAACACCTTTGCGCACGCGGAACTGGCGATACAGCGAACAACCGTCTTCGGTTTGGTCCGTACGCACGCTATCAAACTGGCCGAGAACTCCATCTTCAACGCTCGAGTCACCGTCGTTCGCAGTCAACAGGGTTGTATGCGGTTCTGTTACGTAGCACCGGGCTCGCGCACGCCGCGCCGTTATCACTGTCAACCTGACGGCGCGGAAGCAGCCTCGATCGAACGTTTGCGAAACATCGCGCGGCGAGCAAATGCGCCCGCGCCAACCAAAGCGGAAATCGAAGCGGCCCAGCGTTCTGCGCGTTCGCGCGTGCGGCCTCAATTCAACAGCGTGCGTTACGGCACGCCGGCGTACTGTCAGTTGGCCTTTACCTGTGCTCAGGAGATCAAGCGGGGCGCCGACGACGAATCAGAAATGGGCGTGTTTCACGACCTCTTTCAAACACAGCGCGAAGCTAACCTGCGCGCTCGCCTCGATGAATACACGCCCGCGGGGATCGATTCCGGAATTATCTTTGTCACCTAAGGAGAGCATAATGAACGGCGATTTCTCACGCACTACTTTCAGGCCCGAGATGCACTATTCGGGTGTCCTCATGCAACAAGGACGCGTGCTGCTCGACTCTGACTGGAACGAACAGGTCGCAATCTTCAATTACTATTTCCAAACGCTAGCGCGCGATCTGATCGGTCCATACGGTGGCCCCAGGCTGAACGCCGGTTTCAAGGTGCTCAAGCAAGGTGACAAGGAGATTCCTGAAGAGCTCAAAAGCACAGCCCTGACGCACAACTTCTGGATTGGACCAGGTCATTACTACGTAGATGGTCTCCTTTGTCAGAATGACGGTCTCAAACTCTACGCGCCTCCTGATGCGGGTGCCGGAATCAGCCAGTCAGACTGGATACCTGAGGAGTGGGACGGCGATGGACCATACCTCGTCTACCTGGATGTTTGGCAGCGCCACGTAACGGCGCTTGAAGATCAGGCAATCCGGGAAGTTGCGTTGGGACCGCAAGGACCAGACACCACCACGCGCGTGAAGACAGTTTGGCAAGTCAAGACGATAAAGTTGACCGACCAGGCTTTTAATAATCTGACTTGTGCGAACACCATCACGCTGCCTGGCAGCACTACCATCCACGAGGGTTGGGCCAAACTGCTCAAGGATTT
>DATNJO010001077.1:0-6790 GCA_035603895.1 Pyrinomonadaceae bacterium | reverse complement strand
AATCCATCAGCTTATGAGAGCCTCCTGGAATTGGCCGAAGCGTGCGATGTTCCGGTTCGTTGGTCGTGCCGGACGGGTGTTTGTCATAGTTGTGAAAGCGGTTTGGTTTCGGGAGACGTCGTCTATGGACCAGAGCCACTGGACAAACCCGCGGACGGCAACCTCCTCGTGTGTTGCTCGCAACCGCTTCGCGACGTCGTGATCGATTTGTAAGCTTGCTTCACTCTTCTTCCTTCAGTTTTACAGAGTAGAGGAGTAGCATTAGGTTATTCGCGCTAAGCGATTTGGCCGCTGCTCCCTCTCTGCAAGTGGTCATGGTTGGAGTCCTCTATGCTTATCACTTCCTCAACCTTCAACAGGAGAAATTCCCATGTACATCAAAAGCTCTTTGCTTCCGCTGCTAGTTCTGTCCCTCATTATCTTTGGACCAACCAGGTTGTCGTCAGCCAGTGTGTTCGACCAGGGCCCTTCGGCTCGCGGCGCTGGCGTATTCACAAACACAAGTACTTCTAGACCCGGAGTGTACGAGTTTTCCTTCGAGGCCGTAGCTAACAGGAACGGTCGTGCGCACGGACGTGCGGTGTTCGATAATTTAACTACGCAGACGCACATCGAGATCAAGATTGACTGTCTACTTGTTCTTGAATCTGGCGACGCGAGCATTAGCGGCACTGTGTTGCACAGTACCGAACCGGAATTGCCTAAAGGGACCAGGGTTGTGTTTGGCGCAGTAGATGATAGAGTTCCACCGTTCAGCGATATCATTACTCCCGCGTTTCTAAGTCCCGAAACCGGTTGCGATAATTTCCTGTTCCCTTTAACGTTCTTCCAAATTGATGGAGACGCCATTCAGATCGAGCCGTAGATCGAGAATAGTGGACCATCGCAAGCTTCTGTCCGCGATGGGAACAGTCGTCGTTTTCGGGTTGATGGCGCTTCTGCTGTCAGCGGAAGGGCGGATGTTCTTCTGTTCCTGTGGTGTGTTCAAGGTCTGGATTGGCGATACGTGCAGTTCCAGTAACTCACAACAGCTCTTCGATCCTTACAGCTTCACTCACATACTGCACGGGTTTCTGCTGTTCTGGTTGCTTTTACTGCCGCGCAAACTCGCGCCGAGTTGGCAGTTATTGATCGCCGTCGCGCTTGAAGCCGCGTGGGAAGTCTTCGAAAACACGAGGTTCGTGATCGACCACTATCGCACTGAAACCGCGGCGCTCGGTTACGAAGGCGATACGATCGTGAACTCGTTTGGCGATCTCGCGTGCGCGCTCGTTGGCTTTCTCGTCGCGCGAAAGCTCGGACTGCGGCGATCGCTGTTGGTTTTTCTGGTGGTGGAAGTAGTTTTACTGGTCTGGATCAAAGACAGTCTACTACTACAACTGCTGATGCTGCTTCGACCGGTGGGCGCAATAAAGTTGTGGCAGATGTGCCGCTAGTTGATCACGCGGCTATCCAGGTCCTTCAATGCAAGCCGGTTCTTCTCACGCAATTCAAAAATGCTTGGTCCAACCTGCATCTGCACTGACTCTGAACTCGCGATCTTTTTAAACGCTGCGTAGGGAATTGTCGCCTCGAGCGTCTCGATCTTCGTGTCCCATGTGCCGGGCTTAGACGTGTTCGCGAGTTGCATCCTGCCGAGACGCAAAGTCTCGCTGTCGATCACGACTGACAAGTCGCGCTGATCGACCGGATGCAGGTGAGCCCAATCTTTGTTCTCAAAAAAGATCTGTAACTTCACTTGCTTGACGTAGTTCAATTGCGTGCCGGGACAATGCAGACTGATCTCGACGCTGACGCAAGCGTCTTTAAACTTGTCTTTGAAACCGTCGCAGGTGACCTTCATCTTCTTCAGCCGCAGCACGGTTTCGTAGTTAAATCCGTCGTACTTCGTTTCGATTTTGCCGCCATGACTGACGGGCTTTACGCCGTTGGCAGCGGGTGATTGGACCTGCGACAGGATTGCAGTAGGATGAGTCAGCACGAGGCTACAGGCTAAAGCGAGAATGAGTTTCCTCATGAGTCGTTCTCCAAACGCCGGGAAATGATTATTTGAACTACAGAGGTGAGAACCGGGACAGAACCCTCGGGAAGGTCCTGAAGAAAAATAGCTAAGCTCGCCGCACGGTGTCAATAAACTATTTCCGGCGGTATTGAATAAAGGTGAGTTTTGGAGCAACGGTTTGAGTTTTTGCAGCAAACAGTTTGAGTCTTTGCAGCAAAACAGTTTGACGTTTTGGCAAATACGCCGAAGGCGTTAGCCAATTTCAGCCCAGGGTTCGAGCCTTGCGAGAACCCTGGGGTTGAATAAAAAAGAAGGAATCAACCCTGAAAGGGTTCGCCGCGTTTGTAAACCCTTTCAGGGTTGATTGGAAATGTAAATGACTTAACCCAAGGTTGTCGCAAGCTCCAACCATTGGGCTGAAATTAGTTAACGCCTTCGGCGTATTCGCTGCGAGGACGTTAGCCGACGCCTTCGGCGTATTCGCTGCGAGGTCGTCAGCCGACGCCTTCGGCGTATTCGCTACGAGAACAAACATGAAATCTTCTTTTACAGAGAGTGCTTTGACCGATCTGATCGAGCCTTTACAACAGGCGAACGAAGAGTTTGCCCGCCATTATCCCGGCGAAACCGGACGGCGCCAGCCGGTGCACACCGTTTACGGCGGCGCGCACCTTTTCAAAGCCGACTCCGCCCAGCGGCTCGGCTCGCTGGCGCAACGCGCTCTCGATCAGTTTGCCCCTGACTTTCTCACTTTCGCCCGCGCGCTCAACATTCGCGGCGCCGATCAGTTGCCGGAGGCGATGGACGATGCGCCCGAACTCGTCACCGATCTGGAGAAAGGTCCCGAGCCGGTGCGCCGCGAAAATTCCGCGTGGCTGGCCCACACGATCTACAACCGCGTGAGCGAGAAGTTGCATCGCGAACCGGTCGAAGACTTTCGCATCGATTTCGAAGACGGCTACGGCAATCGTCCCGACGACGAAGAAGACGGACACGCTGCTTCAGCCGCCGCGGAGGTGGTGAAAGGATTCAAGGAGAAAACGCTGCCGCCGTTCATCGGCATTCGTATCAAGCCGTTCAACGAAGAATTACGCGCGCGCAGCTTTCGCACACTCGATATCTTCGTTTCAACACTGCTCGATCAGAACGACGGCCAGTTGCCAAACAATTTCGTCGTCACGCTGCCGAAGATCACGATCCCACAACAGGTCGCGGCACTTGCTTCGTTACTCGATCGTTTGGAGAAACAGACCGGACTCGCAGCAGGCAGTTTGAAGTTTGAAATGATGATCGAAACGACGCAGTCGATCATCAACAGCAACGGTCAGATCAATCTGCCGCTTTTGCTCGGCGCGGCGGAAGGACGTTGCATCGCGGCGCACTTCGGCACCTACGATTACACCGCCGGTTGCAACATCACCGCCGCTCACCAGCACATGATGCATCCTGCTTGCGACTTCGCTAAAGCCATGATGCAGGTTTCGTTTGCCGGCACGGGCATCTGGTTGTCAGACGGCGCGACCAACATCATGCCCGTCGCACCGCACCGGTTTGTAGAAGGTGGCCCACAACTGACGCCCGAGCAGATCGAAGAAAACCGTGAAGTGGTGCATCGCGCGTGGAAGTTGCACTTCGATCATATTCAACACTCGCTGATCAACGGTTTCTATCAGGGCTGGGATCTCCATCCCGCGCAACTCCCGACGCGCTATGCCGCGGTTTATGCGTTCTTCCTCGAAAGTCTCGCACCCGCGTCGGAGCGTTTGAAAAACTTCGTCGAGAAAGCCGCGAAGGCTACACTCGTCGGCGACGTTTTTGACGATGCGGCCACAGGCCAGGGACTGTTGAACTATTTCCTCCGCGCAATCAATTGCGGCGCGATCACCGAAGCGGAAGCACTAAAGCTCTCCGGATTAACATTGAGCGAATTGCGTTCGGCATCATTCGTCAAGATTCTGAAAAACAGGCAGGCCATTTGAAATGACACTGAAGATAGCGCTTTCTCTAACCCTAACCGTGGCACTCATGACTACTTTGACTGCACAAGATCGTAAACCCGCCGGCGGCGATCCGGAGCTCGCGAAGAAGATCGCACGTTTCGCTCCGACAACTTTGACCGCCGATATTTCGAAACTCTCGGCAAAGGATCGGCAAGCACTCGAAAAGATCATCGCCGCGGCGAAGTTGCTCGATCCATTGTTCCTGCGGCAAGTATGGTCCGGGAACGCGGCGCTCGAGCAGAAGCTGATCGCTGACAAGTCTCCGGCGGGCCTTCAAAGGCTTCACTATTTCTACATCAACGATGGTCCATGGTCGCGGCTCGACGACAACGAACCATTCATCGAAGGCGTGCCGAAAGCGCAACCGGACGGTGCGAATTACTACCCGGAAGACATGACGAAAGATGAGTTCAACGCGTGGGTCGAAACTCTTTCCGACACTGACAAGCAGAAAGCCACCGGCTTCTTCTATCTCATCCAGCGCGGCGCGGACAAGAAATTGACGCTCGTGCCTTACAGCCAGGCGTACAAAGAGTATCTCGAACCGGCCGCACGTCTGCTGCGTGAAGCGGCGGCGCTGACCACAAACGCGACCCTCAAAAACTTTCTGAATAAACGCGCGGACGCTTTCGGTTCAGACGACTATTACGAAAGCGACGTCGCGTGGATGGACCTCGACTCGCCAATCGACGTCACGATCGGACCTTACGAAACTTACGAAGACGAGTTGTTCAGTTACAAAGCAGCGTTTGAAGCGTACATCACGATTCGCGACGACGCGGAGACGACGAAGCTCGCGAGGTTTAGTGGCCACCTGCAAGAGCTCGAAAACAACTTGCCGATCGATCCGAAGTATCGCAATCCAAAGCTCGGCGCAGCGTCGCCGATTCGCGTGGTTAACGAAGTGTTTGGTTCGGGCGAAGGCAACAGCGGCGTGCAAACCGCGGCGTTCAACCTGCCGAACGACGAGCGCGTCGTGAAAGAGAAAGGCTCGAAACGCGTCATGCTGAAGAACGTGCAGGACGCGAAGTTCAATAAAACGTTAATTCCGATTTCGAAGGTCGTGCTGGAGCCGAGCGAGCAGTCGGCGCTTGCGTTCGACTCGTTTTTCACCCACATCCTTTGTCACGAGTTGATGCACGGTCTCGGACCGCACAACATAACCATCAACGGTCAGGAAACCACGGTGCGCAAGCAGTTGAAAGAGCTGTATTCCGCGATCGAAGAAGCGAAGGCCGACATGACCGGGCTGTGGGCGCTTCAGTACATGATCGATAAGGGCATCATCGAGAAGAGCATGGAGCGAACGCTCTACACGACCTATCTGGCAAGCATGTTTCGCTCAGTGCGGTTTGGCATTACTGAAGCACACGGTCGTGGTGTGGCGTTACAGTTTAACTACCTGAGCGACGAAGGCGCGATTAAGTTCAACGAAGCAAAGGGAACGTTCAGCGTCGATCACGCGAAGATCAAAGACGGCGTCCGCAAGCTCACGCACGACCTGCTGACGCTCGAAGCCGAAGGTTCTTACGACAGCGCGAAAGCGATGCTGGACAAGTTTGCGGTGATCAGGCCATCGATGCAGCACGCACTCGACAGGCTGAAAACTGTACCGGTTGATATTGAACCCGTCTTCCCGTTAGCAAAATAGAGCCACAAGAGGCACAAGAGGCACAAGAAGCACAAGAGCAGTTGAGTAGAAAACAATGCTTTCTACTCTTTCTACTCTCTTGTGCCTTTTGTGCTTCTTGTGCCTCTTTGTGGCTTTAGTCTTTGAACTGCTTTCTGAAGAAGGTCGCGATTTTCCAGGCGTCGATCGCTTTCCACGGCAGTTCACCGGTGGTGTAGTGACCGCACGGAAGCCAGACGATATCGAGTGGTAAGTCATGACGCCGCGCTTCCTCGATCGCTTCGAGCGAGAGGTTGAGAGGAAACGTCAGATCGTATCGCGCCACGATGAAACGCATCGGTCTGTGGCCCATCTTTTTCAAACGCGGCATGAACGGCATCGGACTGATCGGCGACCAGTAAGTGCGCAACTCGTCGAGCGTCAGATGATCCGCAAACCCCGCGCGCACGTGGCTAGTCGACAGTCCGTGCCAGACAACGTCGGCGTAGTAACCCGACACGTGATTGAAAGCGCCGGCTTTCAGATCGGGTTCGTGCGCAAAAGCGAGAAACGCGATACACGAACCGACGCTCGTACCCAGGATTCCGATTTGTTCGAACCCTTCATTCCTCAACCAGCGCACCGCCGCGCGCGTGTCGAGCACAGCCTGACGAGCAGATTGAATCGAGCGCCCGATGTTCGAGCAAACGAGATGATCGGCGCGCTCGAGTTCCGGCGGTTTACGCTCGAGGTGATACGGAAGCGTGAGTCGCAACGCCGCCATGCCGATCATGTTGAAGATGCGGCAAGCCTCGACGTGACTTTCCCGTTGCGCGTTCCACTGCGGCAGCACCACCACGGCTTTCCGCGATCTCTTGCCGTTTTTCGGCTGAACAGGAAAGTATCGAGCGCTGGCGGTGTTGTTTTCGATTGACGGCGTTTCCACCGCGCTCGTCCAGGTTAATCGATCGCCTTCGAGCCGGTAATCTGAGATCTCCGGCAGCGCGTAGAACGCGTCGCTGTCTTGCATAATGCGCGCCGTGTGCTGCGCGAGAACGTGGCGCGGATCGTCGCCGTTGACGTGGTCGAGCACGTACTGCAAACCCCATTCAAACGGGCGTACAACGCGGTTGTTGTCGCGTTGGTGATACTCGCGTTCGCGCCGATAGATGTAGTTTT
>DATNJO010001076.1:0-6010 GCA_035603895.1 Pyrinomonadaceae bacterium | reverse complement strand
TGACGATGATTAACTTCAATCACCGCGTCGACGATCAACGAACCGCATTCAAACTGCCGCGCGACCGATGCCAACGCGCGTGTGTCTTTCGGAAAACACGAGCCACCAAATCCGGGGCCGGGATGCAGAAACTTGCTGCCGATGCGTTTGTCCATGCCGATCGCGCGCGCGACGTCGTGAACGTCGCAACCGATCTTGTCGCACAGATTCGCGACTTCGTTAATGAACGAGACTTTGGTCGCGAGAAAAGCGTTGGCGGCGTACTTAGTCAACTCCGCTGCTTCCAAAGAAGTGATCACAAACGGCGCTTCGATCAGATAAAGCGGACGATACAGATCTTTCATGATCGCGATCGCTTCCTCGTCACGGCTACCGATTACCACACGATCGGGACGCATGAAATCGTTGATTGCGGCGCCTTCGCGCAAAAACTCCGGATTGGAGACCACACCAAACGTCGCCTTGGTCTTCTTTCGTTCGGCGATCAGCTTACGAATGTGCTCGCCGGTGCCGATCGGAACGGTCGACTTGGTGACGACAACCTTGTAACCGTTCATGTAATCCGCGATCGAGCCCGCCGCAGCCTCAACAAAACTGAGATTCGGCGAACCGTCGGGTTTTGGCGGCGTACCAACGGCAAGAAAGATGACCAGCGCCTGTTCGACAGCCTGGCGGACGTCAGTGGTGAAACGTAAACGTCCGGCTTGGGTGTTCTTGGCAACGATATGTTCGAGACCCGGTTCGTAGATGGGCATGACGCCGTCGAGCAGGCGTTCGATCTTTTCCTGGTCGACATCGACGCAGGTAACGTCGACACCAAACTCCGCGAAGCAGGCTCCAGTGACGAGTCCTACATAACCAGTACCGATAACAGCAATATGCATGAGATGGAGGGGCTTTACAAAATCTTGCGGGTCACGCGCATTTCTCGCGTGACCCGCAAGGTCAACTCAGGTGACCGTAGCGCTGGTAGCCAGTGCCACAGTGTTTTTCTTACTCAACCGAACGAGACTACTTGGTCGGGCTGACTACGGTAATGTCGCCACCGAAGTTCAGATCGTTGTTGTGGAACGCGGCGTAAAGAACACCCGCCACAGCACCACCGACGGCTAGCAGCAACACGGCCAATGCGCCACCGCTCATGTCGTCGTCATCGTCATCGGTTTGGGGATTCGGCACGCCAGCGGTTGCACTCTCGCCAGCAGCGACAGTCTTCAAAGTGTTGCCACTGCGAAACTCGGCAACGCCCGATTGAGTGGCAACTGATGTACGGCCACGAAATGCGCTAACCGTAAAGCTTGTTGCTTGAGTACCGTCGACCAGGACTGTGCCGTCCTTAGTGGTCAAGTTAACCGTGGTTCCGGCCAGCGTGGATACCTGGGCACTGCCGGTTTCGAGCATCGCTGTGATGCTGTTGTCTGCAAAGCTAAGGCGAAGATTGCTATTCGGAGCAAGTTCAACACGTCCGACCTTGCTAATGTTCACCGATGCGCTGCTTTGAGCCGCGGTGCTGATCGTGGAATCAGAAAACACCGTGCCGCCAGAAATCACTTTTTGGCCGTTCACTGTGACTTGCCCTGAGACGGACAGCTCACCTGACGCCTTGGCGCCCGGAGCGGCCAACACCACCATTGAGTAAGCACTCAAAACGGCAACCGCCACAGCAGTCGCAATGGACTTGCGGCTCCAAGTTTTGCTAATCATCAACTTTCCTCCCGTAATGTGTAACACAAAGGTCTTTATTGCGTACCGCGACGGCCTAACAGTCGTGGGAAACTATAGTCTGTGGTTCACAAACCTGCAAAGCTCTTAATTGCCAGAAATTACGCGTTGAAAACACTAACGCTTGGGATTTATTACACTAATAAAAGCCCTGTGTCAACAATCATTTGGCCTGAGTTTGCCACAAAACTGTGTCAGCGCCGGAGAACTTTTTACGGCCCAAAGTCTACCATAGGTCCTTGGACCAAGTGGCAAAGTTTTTTCTTCGTTTTACGGCTGGGTTTTCCGGGGACGTCCGCCCTCGGTCTTGGTCGAGAGCGCTTTCTCCGACTGTTCAGCCTGCTCGTAGGGGTCGAGCCGCGCGAATACATAAAACATCTCGCCGCCGGATCGGACGACGCTCAGGAATCTGAACGTGTTCCGAATCACTTCACCTTCCTTCAGGCTCACTGGCGCGGGCGCCTGTGGACCAAAAAGAAGGCCCATTTCACCCGCAGAGACGGCTTCCAGCTCGGGTAAGTAGTCGTTATGGGTCTCGCGGGCGAGGCGAATCGCCATTTGCCGCAAGGCTTTTATGCGGTTGGAATTGTGACGATAATAAGTCGGACTGACCTCGCGCCGGCTGACCCGGTCGTCAACCACCTCCTGCTCGTTTTTGAGATAACCGAGGTAGGCGCGAACGACCGGACCAAATTCCTCATCCGAACGTTGGGCAGCACACACACATGGAAGGAGGATAACGATTAGTAGAGCGAGCAAGAGAGCGGGTAATCTTCCCTTGAGAGTAACCATGATTTTGCCGCGTGGCTCGAGAAATATCCTATTTTGGTTGTTGACGCGTGATTATAGCAGGCATTTCCCTAACTAAATTGCGCACGTCTTTCGGCAATGTTACATTGATCTTCGTTTTCCGTTAAGCGCGATGTCTGCGTCAGATCCTCAAACTTCTTCGGCCCAATCTAATGTCGCTCTTGGTGTCTCCGGTGGCATCGCTGCTTATAAGGCGATCGAGGTCCTGCGCGGATTACAGCGCGCCGGGTGCAACGTGCGCGTCGCGATGACCAAGCGCGCGTGCGAGTTTGTGCAACCATTGACGTTTCGTGCTCTTTCGGGCTCGCACGTCATCGTCGACGATTATGCACCTGACAATCCGGATCCGATTGCGCACATCACGTTTTCGCAGACTGTGGATCTACTCATCGTCGCGCCGGCGACCGCCAACATCATCGCGAAATTCGCGAACGGCGTCGCGGACGATTTTCTGACGTCAACCTATCTCGCCTGCACCGCGCCCGTGCTGATCGCGCCGGCGATGAACACGACGATGCTGCTGCACCCGGCTACGCAACGCAATCTCGAACGTTTGCGTGCCGACGGAGTTCACATCGTCGAGCCCGACGCCGGTGAGATGGCGTGCGGGACAATTGGTCCCGGACGTTTGAGTGAACCGGATCAGATTGTCGCGGCGGCGTTGGAGATCCTAAGGGGAACGCAGAAAAAAGATTTAGTTGGAGAACGTTTTCTGATCACGGTTGGCGCCACGCGCGAAGAGATCGATCCGGTGAGATTTATTTCGAATCGTTCGTCAGGAAGAATGGGATTTGCCCTTGCTGAAGCAGCATTGAAACGCGGCGGCGACGTAACGGTGGTGGCGGGAATCACCACTGTGGATCCGCCTGCGGGAGCGAAGATCGTGCGGGCTTTATCGGCTGCGGAGATGGACCAGGCCGTTGCACGCGAGAGCAAGCAGGCTTCCGTCTTTATCGGCGCGGCGGCGATCGCTGATTATCGTCCGTCGAATCGCGCCGAGCAGAAGATCAAAAAGACAGAAGAGTCGGTAACGCTCACGCTCGAACGAACACCCGACGTCCTGGCGAATGTCGCTGCTTCACGCACGAATGGAATGCTCGTGATTGGGTTTGCAGCAGAGACGGAAAACCTGATCGCCAATGCGCGCAAGAAACTGCGCAGCAAGAAACTCGACGCAATCGTCGCCAATGATGTGACGCGTAGCGACTCCGGTTTTGATTCGAGGACTAACGCGATTACCATACTCACCGCCCAGAACGACGAGCCGGTTGAATTGCCGACGCTTTCGAAAAACGAAGCGGCAAACCGGATTCTCGATGTTATCGTAAGTCTTCGATCATGAAATCAGTTTCCGAAGCTATCGCACAAACGAAGAAACAGCTCGAGCACCTGCGCGCACTCGGTGTGGAAGGTGTCCGCTTAGATGTGGTTCCCGCTGCCGAACCTAAACAGGAACAGGGATCTTCTTTGTTTGGTGACATGGAACCCGCTCCAGAAAAATTAACTCCCTCAACTGAAACGTTCGAACAGATTCATGCGGAAATCGGCGACTGCACTCGCTGCCCGTTGCACCTCGAACGCACTCATGTGGTCCATACTGAAGGTAATCGCAAAGCGCGCTTGATGTTTGTTGGCGAAGCGCCGGGCGCTGATGAAGACGCACAGGCACGGCCGTTCGTCGGGCGCGCCGGACAGTTGCTCACGAAGATCATCGAAGCGATCGGTATGAAGCGTGAGGAAGTGTTGATTGGTAACGTCAATCGTTGCCGCCCACCTGGCAATCGCGCGCCAATGCCTGACGAAGCCGCGACGTGCAAGCCGTTTCTCGAACGCGAGATTGCGGTGGCGCAACCTGAAATCATCGTCGTGCTCGGCAACACAGCGATGAAAAACCTGCTCGATACGCGCGAAGGCATCACACGCGCGCGCGGGCGGTTTCACGATTACAAAGGCATCAAGGTGATGCCGACGTTTCATCCGGCGTACCTGCTGCGCGACCCTTCGAAGAAACGCGAGACGTGGGAAGATTTAAAGAAGGTTCGAGACTATCTTGACGAGTCACAAAGAGGCACAAAAGATCGCGATTGAGTCGGGCGAGCAGACAGCCGCCGTCGCAACTGCTCTTGTGCCTTTTCGTGGTCCACGCTTCGTAGAAGTCGCCGTTCCTGTACACGTCGCGCAGACTTTCACTTACCGCCTCACACCCGAACAAAGCATTCACGCAAAACCGGGCGCTCGCATCATGGTCCCGTTTGGGCGCAAGATGCGCACCGGCTACATCGTTGCACTCCACGACGAGCTTCCCTCAGACATTCAGCTCGACGAATCGGAGATCAAAGAAGCTGAACGGTTGGTGGATGAGGTTCCGGTTAGCACTCCCGAGATCATGCAACTCGCAAAGTGGGTCGCCGAATACTACGCGTCTCCGCTCGGTGAAGTAATCAAGGCGACGTTGCCGCCGGGCATCAATCCGCGCCCGCAAACTGCACGCAGTTCGGTGGTGAAGGCGAAGTTACGCAGGTTTGTAAGGCTCACGAGCGCCACCCCCGAAAAGATCACAGAGAAACAGCAACAGGTTCTGTCAACGCTCCAACAACGCGGACCTTTGCCTCTTAAAGAACTGAGCGCCGCAATCGTCTCTTCACTAGTAAAGAAGGGATTGGTCGAGATCTTTGACGAGGCAGTACGCCGCGATCCGCTCGCAAACTCCGTTTCGTTTCCGGTCGAAGACTACACGTTGACCGCAGCGCAAAGTTCAGTCCTCGAAAAGATCCGGGAGCAAGTCGACACGGAGACCTACGGCGCGTTTTTGCTTCACGGCGTAACCGGCAGCGGTAAGACTGAGATTTACATTCGCGCGATGCGTGCGGCGCTCGAACGCGGCCGTTCGGCCATGATGCTCGTTCCGGAGATCGCGCTCACGCCTGTCTTCTCACAGCGGTTGCGCAGCCATTTCGGCGATCGCGTCGCGATCTTTCATTCGTCACTGCAACGAGGCGAACGTTTCGACGAATGGACACGCGTCAAAAATGGCGACGCACGCGTCGTGATCGGCACGCGTTCGGCCGTGTTCGCGCCCGTGCAGAACCTCGGCTTGATTGTGGTCGACGAAGAACACGAATCTTCCTATCGGCAACAGGAGTCGCCGTATTACAACGCGCGCGACACAGCGATCGTGCGCGCGCAAAAAGAATCGGCGACCGTCGTCCTCGGCTCCGCCACGCCATCGCTCGAATCGTTTCACAACGCGCGCGGCGGAAAATATCGATTGCTGACGTTACCCGAGCGAATCGCGGCGCGGCCGATGGCCACCGCTCGCATCGTCGACATGCGCAACGTGTTTGTGCGTCACGGCAAACCGCGTGTCTTCTCCGACGAACTGCTCGAAGCCATTCAGGAGACTTACGAACGCCGCGAACAATCAATCATCCTGCTGAATCGCCGCGGCTATTCAAGCTTTGTTCTTTGCCGCTCGTGT
>DATNJO010001075.1:0-2070 GCA_035603895.1 Pyrinomonadaceae bacterium | reverse complement strand
CAGCCCGCACGCATCCAAAATGGCCCGCGCCGCAGCCTCATCTGCTTTCGAGTAACAATGCAGCTCCGTATCATCGGGTAGCGCGAGATCGCCATGGATGAGAATCTCGATCATGGTGCTCCTTTTCAGGTGCCAATCGAGCATTGTTTTCTTGTCACCGCTGCCTCGTGCAATCGGTATTTGATGCCCTTTGTAGTATCGGCCGTTGGTGGGACTCTCAGGGAATCCCTTCTTGCTCCCTTTGCGAAGGTATCGCGTCATTGCCACATTGAATCGGCAAAGGCTGTATTCCACGTTGTCGACGTGAGGAACTGGAACACTTACCCCGACGTGAGGAAATCCGGCGGCAAGCTTAGCTTTCAAAATCCGAGGAGAAGCGTCGGTCGTCAGGTGCGTGTATGCACCAAATCCTCGGGTGACATCTTGGGCGTTGGACATCGACCGCAGGTGTGTCGCCGCGAAACCGTCCGCCGCCAAGGAAGGCTTGCTCTTTAGGCTGGCTGACTGAGCGATGAACGGAAGATAGTGTAACGGAGTGAAATGATAAGCGTTCGTAACGCCCGCGTTCTGGAGAATTCCCATTAAAGCGCGTCCTTTCGGCAATCATCCTACTCTTACAACGTATGACTGCGCAAATCAGTGTACTCGCCTTTGGTATGCCGCGTGTGATATCATAAGGCGAACGTGCAATCTCTCTTCCATTCCTTCACGACGAACCAAGAAGCAATTCGCCACCTACGCCCGTGATGGGCGAAGTAGGAGCGCGGAGACCAAATCGAACGGGCAAAAAGCCGGGACTTCCGGGCCAATCTCGCCCCAGTTTGGGAGCTTGGCCAAACGCCCGAACACCTAGCTGGGCCGGAAGGGATCGAACCTCCGAACGGCGGAATCAAAATCAGCTTGATTATCCAACAATTTCAAGGCGCATTTGGAAAAAATGGTCAAAATACGCTCCAGCAATCTCAATAGGTTAGCGGCCGTTTCCAAATGAAGGATCAGTCCCGGCAAAATCTGTGGCAAAGCTGCGCAACGCGCTCAAAGACCTTCGGCGTCGAGGCCATCTATTTCGACGTCTCTCATTGCGCTTGAAAGACAACCCCAAAGCCACCTTGCCAGGTTCGGTGTTCGGGCTGTCGACTTTCTCGTTCACTTCTCGTCGTGCGCTTCGCGTTAGCGATTCCAACTCTAAGCGTGGATTTTTGGTGCGCTCGGAGGGCGGTCGCATTTGCTGCAGTGCCGATGGTGACGGATGTCCGACGGGACCGATGTCCAAACGGCTAAGGATCTAAAGGCCAGGGTCCAACGGCCAGTATTTCGAGGCTTTGTTACCCTAGCGATATCGTCGTCTGTCCATCCGCGCCGTGCATCGGGCATGTGTAACTCCCTTTTGCAGGATAACCGAGGCGACTTCCAGGCGGCGGGCTGGTTCCTAAGCGATAAGTAAAAACGCTCTCAGCAGAGGGGCACCGCCAAGACCGCCGAGTGTGCGCTGAAGCGGGTTCAGACAAGCAAGAGACGAGACCGCTGCATACAGCGTCGAGGCCTGCATGCAGGGTCGGGTGAGCGAAGATAAAGTCGAATCAATGGTCGTGCCGACGCACGCCGCAGCGTGATGCACGAGAGCGGCACCTTCGTTCGTTCTCCAAAGCGACACCATTATTCCTTGGCACCGGGTTGACCGGTCTGCGATGTCGGCTTTGGGCCGATTTTGTTGCAAAAGTCGGTTGAGACAGGCTGCGAAGCGTGATTCCGTTGTGTTGACGCGAATCTCGGCGAGGTCGATCCATGATGGGCCGTCTGAAGAGTGACCAAGGTCAACTGTTCTACGAGTTTCATCTCAACGAGGCGGTCCCGGAAGATCATCTGGTGCGGAAGATCGACACTGCTCTCGATCTATCCTGGCTACGCAGCGAACTTGCACCCCATTATTCGTCGATGGGTCGCCCGTCGATCGATCCGGAACTGATGATCCGGATGCTGGTCGTGGGGTATGTCTTTGCGATCCGCTCGGAGCGGCTGATCTGCCGTGAAGTGCAGGTGAACCTCGCCTATCGTTGGTTCTGTAAGCTC
>DATNJO010001074.1:0-2565 GCA_035603895.1 Pyrinomonadaceae bacterium | reverse complement strand
TGGATCGGTCACCGGGCTTCACGTCGATCGCACCGGAATCTACAACGGCGACGTGATCGCCATCACCACGAGCGGCGGCATCTGGCGTGTCAACTCTTCCGGAATCGCGACACGAATTGCCCTCCTCGGAACAGCGCTAACCGGCGTAACTACGATCCCTGAAGACGCGGAGAAGTATGGACCATGGTCCGGGAAAATCATCGCTGGCGCAAAGGATCAAGACCTTATCTATGCGGTCGATATCAGCGGAAATGCCGTTTCTTATACGTTGGGAATCAATCCGGGTGACATCCGCCTGATCCCGGCGCACGAGAATTTCTACGGTGTCGATCCGTTAGCCAGAAAACTCTGGGGCGCTCCGGCAGACGCGTTCGCGAACATGATCGGCGATATCCTCATCGCCCAACCTTCCGGCGCGCTGACGCGCGTTCGATGGAACGGAACACAATTCGAAAAGAGCAACCTCGCGCAGGTAAGTCAGTGGGCGCAGATCGCATTCGCGCCCGCGGGACTAGCGCAGATTCCCGGCGTCAAACAGGTCTTCGATAACATCGCCGTCGTCAGACACGCTCCGGAACTGGATTCCGGTCGCGTCGAAGGCGCGCTCTGGCAGCTACTCGGCGACAACATCTTTTTGAGCGGCAACTCCACGATCACTTCAGACCTTCTCGTTCCAGGTACGCCCACAGTCTCACTCAGCGGCAACCCGAGTTTCGCTGGTGTGATTGAGGGAAGCGACAGCACCCAACCGACAAATTACCAGTTGAACCTGAGTGGTAATGCTTCGCTCCGTCATTTGATCACGCGCACTGATCCGATCACGTTGACTCCGGTGGCAACACCACCACAACCGACCGGAACGCGCGACGTCTCAGCGACACAAGCAGGTCAAAACCTCGGCGACTTCTCGACAATTCGTAACTTGTCGCTTTCGGGAAAAGCGGGCGCCGTGATCGTCCCATCGGGCACTTACGGCAAGTTCTCAGCTTCAGGCCGCACGACTTTCATCCTCGGCATCGCCAATGCTACCGAGCCGTCGATCTACAACCTCCAGGAGCTTAGTCTTTCAGGGAGCAGCGAACTGCGTCTGGCTGGTCCAGTCGTCCTCAATGTAAACACCCGAGTAACTCTGTCAGGTTCGACGATCGGTGCTGCAGAAGATCCAAAACGCTTCTCACTAAGTATCGCCGGCGAGGGATTGAGCATGAGTGGTGGCTCAGTGCTCTACGGAATCGTGCGCGCGCCCGAAGGACTCGTTTCCATCACCGGCAAGTCGCGCTTGCGCGGAACGGTCACGTGCGATCGTCTGCGCGTCTCCGGCAACGGCGTCTTGCAAATAACGGAGAACGACGTTCCTGTACAGCCGATCAATCGTCCGCCATTAGTAGACGCCGGGCCCGATCAAACCATCACGCTTCCGACTGACACCGCTAACCTGAGCGCCACCGCAACTGACGATGGTTTGCCTGCAAACAGCAGTCTCACTGCCTCATGGCGCACGGTCAGTGGACCTGGACCAGTCACATTTGCCGACGCGAGTAGCTTGACGACGAGTGCGTCCTTAATCGAACCCGGTGATTATGTGTTGGAGTTGAAAGTCTCTGACGGCCAGCTCTTCAGCACGGATACGCTTTCGATCACAGTCGTCCCACGCAATCAGCCGCCAACGGTCGAGGCCGGTCCCGATCAGGAGATCGAGTTACCAAACTCCGCGACCTTGAGCGGCGCAGTGAGCGATGACGCTCTTCCACGCGGTTCGACTGTAACCGTGAACTGGAGCGTGGTCAGCGCCGCGGGCACGGTCACCTTCGCTGACGAAAACTCAGCAACCACCACCGCCACGTTCAGCGCGCCCGGATCTTACATACTTAAACTAACCGCCAACGACACGGAATTTACTGTCGAAGATCAATTCACGATCACGGTCTTCCCGGAAAACCAACCGCCTACAGCCAACGCCGGTGCAGATCAGACGATTCGTCTGCCGAACGTCGCGCATCTCGACGGCACGGTAAACGACGACGGCTTTCCTAACGGCAGCACACTTAGCTCAACCTGGAGTCAGGTGAGTGGACCAGCGGCAGTCACTTTCGTGGATGCGTCTGCTACCGACACGAATGCGACGTTTACGTTGGAAGGTACGTACGTCCTCAGACTGACTGCCAACGACACTCGATTCAGCGCCAGCGACGACGTCACGATCACCGTCCTGCCGGCAAACGAAGCGCCGCATGTCAGCGCAGGCGCCGATCGCACGGCAGCGTGGCCCGGTGGCGCGGTGGAAATGCAAGGCGCTATCAGCGACGACGGCTTGCCGGTAAACGGTACGCTTTCGGGCAATTGGTCCGTCGTGAGTGGACCAGGCAACGTCGCGTTCGCTGATTCACAGTCGCCTAACACTTCGGTCACGTTCGCAAAGCCGGGTGTCTATGTCTTGCGACTGACAGCTACCGATTCGGAGTTCTCTGCCAGCGACGATGTGACGATTAGCTTGAGCGAGTTCAACCAGGCTCCGGTGGTCAACGCCGGGCCAGATCAGCTCATCACCGCGCCCACGTGCGCGAC
>DATNJO010001073.1:0-4145 GCA_035603895.1 Pyrinomonadaceae bacterium | reverse complement strand
TGGACATTATGACGTTGCTGGGCCATACCACTTTGCAGATGACGTCTCGTTACACTCACGCGATTCCGCAGAACCTGCGGAGCGCAGTTGATTCTTTGAACAAGCAACCTCTGTCTTTTCGTCCTAGAAGCGCGCCAAGATCGCTCCAACTGGCGAATGGGACGGATGGAAGTTGATCGATTAAGCATACGGGACAATCTTCGCAACTTTTTGCTGTCGCCACCGGCAGAAATGCTCGGTTTGTTGCAACAGTTTCCATGCTCGATCGATGGTTAGCCAGTACGTGGAAGGGCAACCATGCGGCGCTTGCTTCATAGATGCCTCAAATCCTCAATTTGAGTGGCGCTGCGCTGAGCGGCGATCAACAGCCAGAACGTAAGGGCGCAAGTTCGACCGCGATGAGTCGGACCGATCGAAGTTGGCAGTGCGATCCCGCACCCTCAAATTCGCGGGCCATTTTGCTAGCCTTCAATGCCTCTGTAGTGAAATGTCTCCCAGCCTTGGGGTGTTTTGACACTACATTCCAGCCACTTCGACGCATTTTCGCGGACGCTCCAGTATAGCTTGTTTTGCATGGACTGTAGCGTCACATTCTGTGCGCCTCCTCCTGCGGCTTGCATGATTTGAAACTGACATCGTAGGTCGGTGGACACTTCGCCATCGGGGTACAGCTTGTTGTCGTCATGCACCTGCACGAACTTGCCAGTGCTCGATTTCAGCGCGTATACACTGTTAGGCAGCGAAACGACTCTGAATTCCTCCCGCGGACCGATCCAGGCCCGATTAGCGATCATCTGGATGTTGGGAGTATCGGCGCTGACGTATGAGTCGGCATCCTCTACAAGCCTGAGCGCCAAGTTATTCGGTATTGTCATTGTTTTCCTTCTCTCCTTTCACTTCTTTATTGTCTTGGAAAGTGAAGTTTGTATAGGCGTTGTTCCTACGAGTTAAGGATTTACCTATGAAGTGAATTGAGACATGCTATAGAGCTTTCGCCCCGATAACGTGCCACAGAAGAGCGTTTAATTACTGTGAAAAGGTGGTGAGTCCTGTTCAATATTGAACAGTTAAAGAGATGTTATCCCCTACACCTCTAGCATCTGGCCGGAGTCGGGGACTCTTGCCGTATGCCATACTTTTAATTCAATGGTGGGTATATCACACAGGAAGGGCAGGCATCCGTGGGCTAACGCACATAGAGTCTCATCTTTGTTAATTATTGAAATTGTCCTCGACCAAAGAGAAAGTCACCAAACACGAGTTTACATTCTCAGGTCTGGTGCATTGTGGGCACTGCGGCTGCGCCTCGTAGGCGAGAAGAAGAAAGGCAAATACGTTTATTACCATTGCACAGGCAACAAAAGGAAATGCCCCGAACCTTACGCCCGCGAAGAAGTGCTTGAAGCGTGCTCTGCCGACTTACTCAAGGGACTTGTGTTCGATGATGAAGTTATGGATGGATCGTCGATGCCTGCATCAGAGCCACGCTGACGAGAAACGATTTGGACGTGATGCGATTGCTCGTTTACAGGACGAACAAAGCAAACTACAGAACCGACTTGATAAGCTCTACGATGATCGTCTTGACGGGTTTATCGAACCGGATTCTGTGAAGGATGTACTTGCACTTATTAACACCAAGAGAAAAGGCCGCTGGAGTTATGTGACTTGAACCAATTCTTTGCCGCCGCTGGAACCAATTAGTTGCCGCAAGTTCAATCAAAACCCAGAGATTTCACATCCCAACCTTGTCTACGATTCATGTTTTGGAACCATTAAATTGCCGAAAGTGCAAATTGGAACTTAAGCATTGCCGGAAGTGCAATAGTGAAAAGTAACGGCAGGTCAGTGCTCGTGAGAAGCGCTACGGCGTATTCTCTAAAATCATATAAGTAGGAGCCCACTGACCTCGGCGATTGTAGCTCATGCTTTTGGATCATCCTTTATAACCCTGCCTTTATCCAAGGTTCACTGCCAGATGGTAATCGATAATACCCCTGGAAAATTGTGAGCGGTCAGCAAGCGGCGCCCGCAACACCAAATGCTTCCCGAGATTCAACAAAATAAACGGAGGCCAATTTATGCTCCGCGACGAACTCTTGTTTCAGGCGGCTTTAAGCGCGTCAGCAAGAAACGGCCTTGTCGGATATGTGGCAAACCGACCTACTGTGGTTTTTCTACCGACGAAGGTACTTCCATCTGCATGCGAATAAGCTCTGGCGCTCGCGGTCCATCTCGCAACGGCGGAAACATACACGTCCACACAGAAATTCCAATCTTCACGTTTCCACCGACAATTACAATTCCGGATCGTGAATCAATTCCGCTAGCACCTCTTGAAATTAGAGACGCCGTTTTTCAGGAATTGATAAGAATATCTTCTGCGTCGAACTACAGAGAGGAACTTGTCACCGGCCCAGGAGGTCTACTTTCCCGAGGACTCCTCGCAGAGCAAGCAACCAAATACGGTGCCTTGCCTCCGACAAAAAGAGAACGCTCAAGTCTCGCGGGGAACTTGAGTAGCTACGTGCTTAACCATTTTCCCGAGTATGCCAAAAGGTATTCAGGAGCCGGGGTTATTGGTGTGCCAGGATTTTGGCAAGACGATTGCACGGTGGTCCACATCTGGAAACCACGTAACTATCTGATGCCCATCCTGGTAATTCCTTACAAAGATAGAAAAGGATTGATACAAGCGTGTCAAATCAGATTGCACGCAAGAGATATATCTGTCGGCGGGAAAAAATATCGGTGGCTTGCATCGCCACTAGAGCGCCGGGGTACGAGCTCTGGAACACCGATACATTTTGCTTTTGCGCCAGAGACGCTTCGGGCGGGCGAAACGGTCGTTATTACTGAGGGCGCTCTAAAGGCAGAAACACTTATCAGCTTCCGGCCAAAAGCCCGCGTGATCGCTACGGCCGGAGTAAGCTGCTCTCATGATCAGATCATCGAAGCAGCAAGGCCATACAATCTACTAATTGCCTTTGATGCCGATCATAGAACGAATTCTGCTGTCTGCCGGCAGCTCGCTAGATTGATTGTTCAGCGCGACAAAGATTCCAAAGAACGCCGATTATCTACCGCAACCAAGATTATCGTTTGGAATGGGCCAAAAGGGATCGATGATGCAGTCCGAGCAAATATCGGACTAAGCGCTTTGACGGTTTCAGAGTGGTACGCCAACCTCGAAAATGAAGCTCTGGAAGAAGTAAAGAAATTCTGGAGAGAGATGAATTTCAAACCTTAGGCACAAACTCACACCAACCGTTCACCCATTCATGGTCTCTGGACTAGCAAAGTAGCGGCGCAGTCAAGAGACCGTTCGGCACAAGCAGCAGTCCGTACTTGTCTAATGAGCCAATCTGCTCAGTAGACAACCTCACGCAGAAACAGGCGGGCAGCGCCAGTCGCATTAATGAAAAACTCCTGGAGTTATCAGAGAAATGAGAATCTTGCTCGGCACCCTTCTGGGCTATAGCCTTCGACAAAGAGAGAGATTGCTAATCACAATCCTCACCATTGTTCTCATCACTATCTATATCGTGTTGCCCGCTCTCTCACTCGCGATCCAGGCTATAGCCCTTACGCACCTTGGCCTGTCTGTCCACCGCGAACGACTGGCCAGACCAAAACAAACAAGAGTTCCCGCACTCAAAGGTTTGGATTACCAATCTGCCGTAACCACACTACGGGATTCCCACTTGAACATTCGTGTATTGGCAACGCGCTACGACTTACCACAACAACCGGGCACAATTGTCGACCAATCTCCGGCCCCTGGAGAACAGGTCGACTACAACTACGCTGTTGGCGTGACCATCACCGACACCAACCCTCCCGGGACAAGTCCGTAACGACAAAAAATGCAGCCGGGACGGCTTTACGCCACGAACCTCAAAACAGCCGTCCCAAGTGCCCCCGCCAATTACAAAAGAACGCTGGCAATACTAATCACTTACCACGCAACAATCCTCCTCAATTGAAAAGTCCTCACGCTCTCCTTCCAACCGACATTCCTCAACATCACCAATGGAAAAAGAGGCGGTTACCGAGTCGATGATTCACTAAAGGATCTCCAAAAGGAACCGCCATAAATGAGATTTCTACTTGGCGTCCTCGTTGGTTACACCGTACGAGGCAAA
>DATNJO010001072.1:0-4161 GCA_035603895.1 Pyrinomonadaceae bacterium | reverse complement strand
GAAGATAATTCGCGGCACGGTTATCCACGCGACACACCGGCGGCGGCTAACTTCGTCGACTGGCGCGATCAGAACAGTGTGTTCAGCGGTATGGCCGCGTTCGCCGACACCTATTTCAACCTCACAGGCGTGGGCGATCCGGAACGACTACAAGGAAGAATTGTTTCGGCGAGCTTGTTTCCGCTGTTAGGAGTTGAGCCGCAGCTCGGACGCGTCTTCACCTCCGCTGAAGATCAGCCAGGAGCACAGAACGTTGTGTTGTTGAGTCACCGCCTGTGGCAGCGCAGGTTCGGCGGCGACCCGGCGATCGTCGGTAAGACGCTTTCGCTCAGCGGTCAGACTTACACGGTTGTCGGCGTGATGCCCGCGCGGTTTCAGTTTCCGGAGAACGTTGACGAGCTATGGATACCGATTGCTTTCACTGCACAGGAAGCAGCCAATCGCAACCGGCACTATCTCGAGGTCGTCGCGCGTTTGAAACCCGGAGTCACGCTCGCACAAGCGCAGTCGGAAATGACAACGATTGGTGCGCGTTTGCAGCAACAGTATCCGCAATCAAATACCGATCTCAGTGTTGCCGTAACGTCCTTGCACGAACACGTCGTCGGCGACATTAAACCGGCCCTGTTGATTTTGCTCGGCGCGGTGGGCCTCGTTTTGTTGATTGCCTGTGCAAACGTCGCGAATCTTTTGTTGGCCCGTGCAGCGATCAGGCAGAAAGAGATTGCGTTGCGAGTAGCACTCGGCGCAAGACGCTGGCGCTTGCTGCGTCAGTTCTTAACAGAGAGCGTGCTACTCGCAACGCTGGGGGGAATACTCGGACTGGCGATCGCCTACGCGGGTCTGTTGCTGCTCGGCTCTTTTATTCCGGAAAACATCGCGCAGGCGCGCGAGATCTCGCTCGATCTGAAAGTGCTTGGGTTCACGTTGCTCGTTTCGCTGCTCACCGGATTCATCTTCGGACTCGCGCCGGCGATTCAGTCGCTGCGCATGAATCAAAGCGAGACTCTGAAAGAAGGCGGGCGTGATTCAGTGACCGGACGCAGCGGTAAACGACTGCGTGGTTTGCTTGTGACGGCTGAGGTCGCCGTGTCGTTGGTGCTTCTAATCGGCGCGGGTTTGTTAATCAACAGCTTTCTGCGGCTGCGCAATATCGATCCGGGATTCAAAGTGGACCATCTGCTAACGATGAAGATCGAGTTGCCGGAACCGAAGTATGAGACTTTAGAACGGCGCGCGGCTTTTTACACCGATCTGGTTCAGCGCGTGCAGTCGTTGCCTGGTGCGCGATCGGCGGCCGTGACGACGAACCTTCCTTTGTACCGTCAGGGCAATTCGATCTCGATCCGTGTCGAAGGCCGGCCGGATCCACCGCCGGGACAGGAACTGATCGTCGTGACGAGGATCATCAGTCCCGGTTACTTCGATACGATGAGTATTCCGCTGCTGGCCGGAAGGCAGTTTACCGATCAGGATACTGAGACAACTCCCAACGTCGTGGTCATCAGCGAAACGATGGCGAAGCGCTTTTGGGCGGGCGAGGAGGCGATCGGCAAGCGTCTCGCGATTGGAAGGGTCAGATCCGACGCTGACTGGATTCAGGTGGTTGGGATTGTGAAAGACGTGCGGCAGTTTGAGTTGAACGCGGAGCCACGGCCGCAGATGTATGTGAGTTACCGGCAAGCTGATTTCTTTGCGCCCGAGGACCTGGTGGTGAAAACGGATGTCGAGCCCGCGAGCATGGCGGCGGCTGTGCGGAAGGCCGTGTGGGAGATTGATAAGGACCAGCCTGTTTCAAACATCAAGTCTATGGAAGAGATTCTCGGCGACTCGATCGCGCGGCAACGTTTCAGCATGTTGTTGCTCGGTGTGTTTGCTGCTGTGGCGTTGTTGCTGGCGGCTGTTGGAATCTATGGCGTGATGAGTTACTCGGTGGCCCAACGCACGCACGAGATCGGCATTCGCATGGCGCTCGGCGCGCAGACCGGCGCGGTATTGAAGCTTGCGGTTGGGTACGGTTTGAAGCTGGTCGTTGCGGGTGTGTTAATCGGTTTGGTCGCGGCGTTTGCGTTAACACGGCTCATGTCCACTTTGTTGTTTGGCGTCACACCGACAGATCCAGCAACGTTTGCGCTGATTTCATTGTTACTGGTAGGCGTGGCTGCGCTGGCCAGTTACATCCCCGCGCGCCGCGCGACGAAAGTCGATCCGCTTGTTGCGTTGCGGTATGAGTAGACAGGATTAACAGGACTAACAGGATTTGGCGGGTTGGTGATCACAATTTTCGTCACCCGGCCGCGTTTTAAGCCGGATTTCCTCCAAGAAAGCCTCACGTCTGAATGGCACAACGCTTGTCATACGGGAAGTGGCGCTTGTCGCTGCACAGCCCCGCTGCCCCCCATGATTCCGATACTCTCCGTCATCGTCTTCTCTGCCCTTGCCATGCTCATACACGAGTTGGGCCACCTTTTGGCGGCCCGACTCTGTCACGTTCCGGCGTCAGAGTTGGGACTCGGCATGGGACCCAAGTTCGCGACGTTTCGCGTCGCGGGAATCAAACTCAGTTTTGGTCTGCTTCCCATCGGCTCTTTTGTCAGCCTCGACGGTACAGTGCTGAAACAAAGATCCGTGCGCGCCCAACTCTTCGTGCATCTCGGCGGCATCATCTTTAACTTGATCGCCGGACTGCTGACCTACGGCACGATGTTTGGCTGGTTGAACTTGTTGCTTGCGGCCGGAAACATTCTTCCGCTCTACCACCACGATGGTTGGAAGTGCGGCGTCGTGATCCTGCGTGCGTTGATGCAACGCACGAGTCCGCAGGTGGAACGGGCGTTTACGTTCTCCGGTGGGGTTATGAGTTTCATGATCGCCTGGTGCCTCGGGCGTCTGTTTAGCTGAAGCCACAGATCGCACAGATCTGTGCGATCTGTGGCTTAGACTCGTCTACTTCTTAATCTCGACCCAAACGGTGTAAGTGCTACCGTCGAAGAGCGTGGCCTTGAGCAACCAAATGCCCTGGCCGCTGCCGCCGAGTGCCTTTGTGTTGAGGTTGAAGTGCCACTGACCGTCCGTCAGGCGGAACTGATTTCCGCTGGTGGCCGCATCGGTCGGTGTTGCATCGATCGGTGAGTCGCCGGTAGTCGAGTTGCTGTACTTGATCGCCTGCAACGTGTGGATGCCGGTTGTGAGTGGCGCACCGAAGCAGGTCGCGCTGAACTTCACCGGAATGGTGCTGTTCAGTTTGAACGACCGGACCGGGTCGGCGAAGCTGCCGCCGGTCAGCTTTTCAACCGCGCCGCCAATCGGTGGGAGGAAGCCGTTGAACACGCTGCACGCCGTGAGCACGGTGACGGTGCCGTTGACGTTCGTGATGTTGTAGTTCGATGAAGCGGCGTTTTCACACTTCGTTGGATAAGTGCCGATCAGCGAACCGGCCGTGTATGTGGTCGAGCAGGTCGGTTGAGTTGTCAGATCGGTTGGATCGTCGCCTGCGACGAAGCCGGTGTAGCTCGGCGTGATCGTCGGAACTGCGTCGCCGAACGTTACGGTGTGGCTCGAGGCAGTGATCGTCAGCGACGCCTTATTAACTGTTAAGGTGCCGTTGACGTAGGTGATGTTGTAGTTGGCTACGCCCGTGCCGACGGCCGCGCTGGGAACGATGCTGTACGGCGAACCCAGGACAGGTGCACCGGCAGCCGCGCCAGCGCTCGTCAACGTGATGCTGTCGACGGTGTCGGAGTTGACCATCGCGCCGACCGTGAAGTCGGTTGAAGGCGTTGTTTGATCAAACACGACCGTTTGGCCGTAGGTCTTGGTCCTGTTGCTGGCGGTGATTGTCAGCGGACGTTGATTGACGGTGAGTGAACCGTTGACGTAGCTGATCGCGTAGTTTGCGAGACCGGTTCCGACCGCGGCGCTCGGGATGATCGCGTACGGTGAACCGGCGACGTTTGCTGTTGCCGCAGCGCCGGCGCTGGTCAGCGTGATGGAGTCAACGGAGTCGGTGTTTGCCAGGCCGCTGACGCTGAAGTCGGTTGACGGTGTGGTTTGATCGAACGTGACCGTATCGCCGTAGGTCTTCGACCGGTTGCTGGCAGTGATTGTCAGCGGACGTGGATCGACGGTGAGAGAGCCGTTGACGTAGCTGATGTTGTAATT
>DATNJO010001071.1:0-3117 GCA_035603895.1 Pyrinomonadaceae bacterium | reverse complement strand
GAATTCCACCCGCCGCAAACGAAGCCTCCGTCCCCAATGACGAGCGCTCGATCAACCGCACATCGCGCACGCCACGCAGCGCCAACGCGCGTGCAATGGTGAGTCCAATGACGCCACCACCAATAATCACGACGTCCGCAGTTTGATATTTGTCAGTCACGGTCCGAAGCCTTATTCTTGTCGAACATGCATGCTATCACACTGATTCCTGGCGACGGCATCGGGCCCGAAGTCGCTTCCAACGTAGTCCGAATCATCGAAGCTTCCGGCGTTGAAATTCAATGGGAAACGCATTACGCGGGGGCGCAGGCGCTCGAAAAATTCGGCAACACGCTGCCGCAGGACCTGCTCGATTCGATCATTCGCAACAAGGTGGCTTTGAAGGGGCCGATCACAACGCCGATCGGCAAAGGTTTCACTTCAGTCAACGTCGGCTTGCGCAAGACGCTGGATTTGTATGCGAACTTGCGGCCGGTGCGTGCGTTACCGAATGTGCCGTGCCGTTATCCCGAACTCGATCTGGTAGTGGTGCGTGAGAATACCGAGAGTTTGTATGCTGGATTGGAACACGAGGTCGTGCCGGGTGTCGTTGAGAGTTTAAAGATCATTACCGAGAAAGCGTCAACGCGTATCGCGCGCTTCGCTTTCGAATACTCTCGACGCGAAGGACGCAAGAAGGTGACGGCGGTTCACAAGGCCAACATCATGAAGATGTCTGACGGCCTCTTCCTCGACTGCTTTCGCCGCGTGGCTGAGGATTATCCGGACATTCAAGCCGACGACAAGATCGTTGACAACGCATGTATGCAACTCGTGATGCGTCCCGAACAATTTGACGTGATGCTGCTCGAGAATCTTTACGGCGACATTGTTTCGGATCTTTGTGCTGGCTTGGTTGGTGGACTCGGGCTCGTGCCTGGGGCAAACATCGGCGAAAAGGGCGCAGTCTTCGAAGCAGTTCACGGCTCAGCTCCCGACATCGCAGGCCAGGGCATCGCTAACCCCACAGCGCTCTTACAGTCCGGCATCCTGATGTTGCGTTACCTCGGCGAGCGCGACGCAGCGGAGCGCATCGAAACCGCCATGCTCTCAGTCTTCGAGGAGGGCAAAGTCCGCACGCGCGACATCGGCGGCACCGCCAAGACCGCCGAGTTCGCCGATGCGATTATCCAGAAGATGAACTCGTAACGCTTATGAAAGCCTACGTCATCACCACCGGCGTGATCTTCGCCCTGATCACGATCGCCCACTGCGTGCGAATGGTTATGGAGCCTCACGTCCTGACAGAGCCGCTCTATTTACTCCTCACCCTCTTCTCTACCGCCCTTGCGATTTGGGCTGTACTCCTGCTGCGCCGCCCGAACCGTTCACCTTGAGTAAAGCCATCCTGTTAATTTTGTCATCCTGTCAAAACGTCAATTGTGGAACGCTGGTTGCTCCTCATACTGCGGAATCAAAATCACCAAGGTATAGGGAGGTTAAGATGGGATTACCAAACAGAGATGAAGTTGAAGGCAAATGGGATCAGGCTAAAGGAAATGTGAAAGAGGGACTCGGCAAGGCGTTGGGCGATGACGAACTCGAAGCCGAAGGCGATGCGGATCGTGCCGGCGGCAAAGTTCAAGAAGGATTCGGTAAGGCGCGACGCAAGGTCGGCGAAGCAATCGAAGACGTTGGCGACGCGATCAAACGTTAACTAAACAATCCATCCACAGATTACACAGAGAACTCTGCGTAATCTGTGGATGGTTTTTTCTACTCAGTGCGGACGTGTTCAGCACCAAGTTCATCAAGCAACTCTTCAACGCGGTTGACTTCCTCATCCTCGCGACCGACAACGCCGATCAAGATGCCGCCACCTTTAATTCCCGCTTCGTACACTTTCGCGCGATACTCAGGAATGCCAGCGCCAATCAGCGCGCCGATCAAACCACCTGCCGCACCACCGGCACCGAGTCCGGCCAACGCAGCCGCAATCGGACCTGCGATAACGAGATTCAATCCTGGCAGAAACAGCGTTGATCCGACCGCCGCAATCGCTGCCAGCACCGCACCAACCGTTCCGCCCGCTGCGGCGCCAATACCAAGTCCGTCTGCCGCGTGTGTGCGCGACTGCAACGCAAAATGCTTCGAGCGCGTCTCGTCTGACATGAGCACGCTGATGTCGTCACGAGTAAATCCGCGTTTCAAAAGGGCGTCCACGCCAGCCTCGGCGGCTACCTTGCTCTTAAAAAGTCCGGTTACTAATTTTGCTTTATCCTTATCAGCCATACAATCCTCCCCAACGCAAAGTTCACTTGAGACTCAACGGCAACAGTTGTGCCGACTGCGTCACCAAGCGAACCCGTCAAATTGCCTCACAAAATGAAGGTATGGAGTACGCTGCTGTTTGGCTTTCGGACAGTACCTACTACTAATTCTTCAGATTAGTTCAGCTCTAAAGCGCGTCGATCTTCGCGGCGAGAATAAAATCACTTTCCGTCAGGCCGTCGATCTTGTGCGTCCAAATCGTGACCTCGGCCTTTCCCCATCCAAAACAGATGTCGGGATGATGACCCTGCTCTTCCGCCAGCTCGCCAACGCGATTCACAAACTTCAGCGCTTCGGCAAAATTCGAGAAGCTGTAGTTCTTCTTCAAATGATGCTCCTGGACAACGTCCCAACCGTTGAGTTGCGACAGCAGCCGCTGAATCTCATCGCCTTGAAGCGGAGGCACACCGCCGCGGCACGGCACACATTGTTTACTTGATAGCTCACTCATAGTCCCAACGCTTTCTTCAGAATCGCGATCTGACCCGCGTGATAAAGATCGTGTTGCACGCCGCCATGTAGCGTCACGTACGTGCTGGAAAACGGAATCTCCGGATGGTCCATGATCGGCTGGTCCAGGCGCGAATCGTCAAGCGAAGAAATCTTTTCCAGCAGTTGATTGTGCGTGTCGATCAACCCTTGTTTAGTTTGCTCCCACGACGCTTCGCTGAAGTCGTTCAACGCCACCCAGTCTTCACTGTCCGGCAACTGCGCCGGATCGCCATTAAGCCGTCGTAAGCACGCGCCTTCCCAAGCGCGAATGTGCTGCGTCAACTCCCAAATCGTATGCGCGCCGGGAATTGGACG
>DATNJO010001070.1:0-6807 GCA_035603895.1 Pyrinomonadaceae bacterium | reverse complement strand
TCGAACAGTTGCGTGATCGGTTGCAGGCGGAAGGTCTGTTTGCGAAGGAGTTGAAACGGCCGTTGCCGGTTTTTCCGCGGCGAGTTGGTATCGTGACCTCGCCGACGGGTGCTGCGATTAGAGATATTCTCAACGTTATCTCGCGTCGCACGCGCACTGTGCACGTGCTGTTTTCACCGGCGAAGGTTCAGGGCGACCTCGCCGGGCCATCGATCGCAAGAGCGATTCAGTTCATCAACCAGCATCACGAACGTGCATTGCGCGAAGGTCGCACGGCGGATCTCGTCGATGTGTTAATCGTCGGACGCGGTGGTGGTTCGACTGAAGATCTCTGGGCGTTCAATCAGGAAGAAGTTGCGCGCGCGATTCGCAAATCGGTGATTCCGGTCATTTCCGCGGTGGGCCATGAAACGGATTTTACAATCGCTGATTTCGTGGCTGACATGCGTGCGCCGACGCCGTCAGCGGCCGCCGAACTTGTCGCCGCGCATGAAGATCAGCTCTGTTCCTCGTTGGACCAACTCAGCCGCCAAATGAACCGTTTGATGCGCTTTCGTATCGTCGACTTACGCAGCCGTGTTCAGAAACAGGCGCTGTCGCATGCGTTTGATGAAGTTAAGTCGAGCTTGCGCAACGCGCGTCGACGTTTCGATGCTGCGTCAACCGCGTGCAACAATGCAGTAGAGACGAGTCTTCAGGAGGCGCGCGAACGGCTCGGCCTCGCGGCAGCTTCGCTCGACGCACTCTCGCCGTTGGCTGTGTTGCAACGTGGCTACGCGATCGCGCAGGATGCAGCAGGCAAACCGTTGCGCGATGCGGCTGCGGTTAACGCCGGCGACCACGTAGCAGTCCGGCTCGCAAAAGGAAAAATGAACACGCGCGTCGAAACAGTTGAAGAGTCCTGAGTCAGTGTTAGTTCGTGTGAATCCGTGGCCAAAAGAATCGTTATCAATCTTGAGCCCGGTAAGCCGCCCGTTCGTCGCAAGTCGCGGCGGTGGCTGAGGATACTTGCGCTACTCGCGATCGTTCTCGTCGTAGTAATCGGTCTGGCCGCGGTCGGCGGCTTCTTCTGGTGGCGGCATTATCAATCCACGCCGGCTTACTCTTTGACGCTGCTCGTCGATGCTGTGCAGCGGGGCGACGCAGAGGAACTTGCGAAACGGATCGACGACGAGGAGATCGCGCGCAACATGGCCGCGGTCGTGAGCAAGAAGGCGAGTTCGCGTTATGGCATCTCGATGAGTTCGGCAACACAACAGAAGATCGATCAGGCGATGCCGGCGTTGCTGCCGCGAGTGAAGCAGATGATGCACGATGAAGTCACGAAGGAGATCAAAAACTTCGTGGCAGCGTCACCGCCTAACCCGAAGCCGTTTGTTATTCTGCTGATCAGCGTGCCGTCATTGATGACGATTACGACAGAAGGTGATGTGGCGAAAGCTGTGTCAGCGGTGACTCATAGCTCTCTTGAGCTCACGATGCGGCGCGATGCGGATCGTTGGAAAGTGACGGGTTTCAATAACGACGCTGTGGTCCAACGCCTCGTCGATAGCGTGATGAAGGAGTTGCCGGCGATCGGCTCTGTTGACTCCGTCGACCCGTTGTTGAAGAATCTGGGCAAGTCCCGCAAGAAAAGAAGATGACAAACGGTCAGGAACAAGCGCGGAGTTTTGAAGCTTCGCTGGAAGCACTGGAGCGGATAGTGCAACAACTCGAAAGCGGCGACTTGCCGCTCGAGAAAAGTCTCGAGCTTTTCGAGCAAGGCGTTCGGCTTTCACGCGAATGCCAGGAACGTTTAAGCCAGGCCGAGCGGCGTATCGAAGTCTTGTTGCGCGACAATCAGGGCAAGCCGGTAGTCAACACTTACACCGAACCAACCAACAACGATGGCGTGGCAGAAAATGAAAACGGGTTCTGACGCGCTGGTCCAAAACCCACTCGAACTCGACAGTCTGTTGGCGGCAAGTCGCGGGCTGGTAGAAGTCGAACTGAACCGTTTGCTGCCGCCGTCAGGCGCAGCGCCGGAAAAGGTTCATCAGGCGATTCGCTGGAGCGTGTTTGCCGGCGGCAAGCGCTTTCGACCGGCGTTGTTGCTCGCGACCGGACAAGCGTTTGGCGCGGCGGTCGAGCAGCTCATCAAAACGGCGTGTGCGTTTGAGATGATTCACACGTACTCGCTGATTCACGACGATCTGCCGGCTATGGACGACGACGATCTGCGCCGCGGCAGGCCCACCTGTCACGTGCGCTTCGATGAAGCGACCGCGATTCTCGCGGGAGATGCACTGCAAACACTCGCGTTTCAAACCATCGCCGATGACGATCGTCTCGACGCGTCGACACGCATCGCTTTGATTTCAGAACTCGCGCGGGCCGCTGCAACGCCGGACGGCATGGTGGCCGGACAGGCGCTCGACATGGAAGCCGAGGCGCGTCAGGTGAACGGCACGCAGTTGCAAGAGATTCACCGGTTGAAGACCGGCGCATTGATCGTCGGCGCCGCACGCTGCGGCGCGCTCATCGGAGGCACGGACGAACACGGATTGAACGCTATAACCCGGTACGGGTCGCACCTCGGATTATTGTTTCAGATCACTGATGACTTATTGGATCTAACGGCAAGCGCGGAACAACTCGGCAAGACTCCTGGTAAAGACGTACGCTCACGAAAGGCGACCTATCCAGCCTTGTATGGCATAGACGAATCACGCGAAAAAGCTGTGAAAGCTCACCGCGCCGCGTGCGACGCCCTCGAAGAGATCGATCGCCCCACGGCCGTTCTCCACCGCATCGTCGATTTCATCCTGCACCGCACCGGTTAGTATCTTAAAAATCCGTGTTCCTTTTACTCATACGCTAGCGCCTCGCGCACTGTAGCGCGCGACGCTCGCCAAGCGGGCACAAAACTCGCCACTGCACTCAACCCGATCGACACTACCAACCAAATCACCAACCCCAGCGGCTCAAACGTGAAATCCAATCCACTCCGAAACATCATTCCGACCAACGAATCGCCGACGAACTTACTAACCGGCCACGCGAACAGCGCCGCAATGGCCCAACTCAACACTCCAATCACCAACCCTTCCGCGATGACCATCAACCAAACTATTCGCGGCGTCGCGCCAATCGCGCGCAACACGCCCATTTCGCGGCGTCGTTCCAGCACATTCAGACTCATCGTCGTCATCAATCCCAAGCCACCAACACAGCCGATGATCGCCGACATCACGATCAGAAAAACGTAGATCATCACCATGTGCTGGTCGTAGCCAAACCGCGTATCCGCCTGGCTCGTGCTGCTGCGCGCCCGCATTTCCTGCCTTTCGAGGTTGCGATCGAGACTTGTTTTCACGGCTGCAATGGAATCTTCATCAGAGTGGTCCAACGACAAACGTAGACTATTAACCATCTTTGGCGACTGCTCTTGGATACCATTCAGCGGCACGTAGCCAACCGACGGCGAGAAGGCCTCGCGAGCTAGACCAACAACATGCCAACTCTTCTCAACGCCTTCAATGCTCAAGGTCACAGTCTTTCCAACACGCATCTCGAAAAATCTTCCAGCGAGTGCGTTGTTAACCACGATCGCGTCAGTGTCGCCCGGTAACAAACCGCGGCCTTCAATAATCACCGGTTCGAGCAACTGACTATCGGCCGGCAACGCAACCACGCCAAATCGCTCATCACCTAACGAGCCTTCAGTTGTAAGCCAGCCTTCCGCACGCCGAATTCCCGGCGTGTCGCGGACGACGTGTTGCAATTTCTCGCTGTCATACATCTCGCGCAGCGTCACGGTCAGGTCAAACTTCCGCGTCGCAAACATGCGATCGAGTGTATTGATCATCGAAGCGCGCACATTCAGCGCCGAAAGAAAGAACAAACCGCCAGCGGCGAGCGTCACCAGTGTCAGCGCGAGTCGCGCACGGCGGCGAAAACTGTTTCTGATCGCCAACAACAGAGGACGAAACGACCCACTGATTCGCGCCAAAGCTCGATCGAACCAACTCGCACCAAAGTTGGTTTGCGCCAAACCAACATCAGCCAGCGCAACGCGAACCGGCGCGCCCGTTCCCTTCCAAACCGGATACGCCGCTGCCGCCAAAGGCGCAGCAATGCCGACAACCGCAACGAGCAAATAAACCCAAACAGGCACCGCAAAACTGCTGATGTTGAAATTGAGAAACACTGCCATGTACTCGCACAACGCGCGGCTGCCGAGCAGTCCCAACGGCAACGCCACGATCACCGCCGCAATACCGAGAAACAACGCCTGGCTGAAATAGATTCGCGCGATCTGCCAACGCGTGCCGCCAATCGCTTTCATCACACCGATCTGCCGCACCTGCGAAGCCATCATCGCCGTCAACAAATTCACCACCAGAATCCCACTCAGCACCAGCACGAACAGCCCAAAGCTCGACATCGCCAACAACAGCATTCCCATCAGATCCGAGTGCGGATGTTTGCCAGGCGGCGGCACGTCAACGCGCCAAACTTCGTGCCCGCGCGACTCGATCAACGACTTCACATCCGCCGCGACTTTACGAATGTGATCCGCGTCGAACCTGTTTTCAGCCACGAGGATGTTTAGCCGATCGTAATAAGGCTTTTCGCCGAGTTGGACCAGCGTGTCGAGATTCGTGTAGGCGTAGACGATGTTCTCCATGCGCGCTTGCGCCTGGCCCACGTCGTGAACACGGCCACTAACGACGAGCGGCTGTTCGACACCGTCTTCAGTTTTCACGATCACGGCGTCGCCGATGTACGCTCTCGCCACCTGAAACGCGTCGCGCTCGATCAGAATCTCACCGGTGGCGGGTGGCCACGCACCTTTTTCCGGTTCGAGTTTGTTGATGCGGATGTCGCCATAGTCTTTCACGACAAACAGCCTCAGGTTGCGCCACTGCATCGGTCCGGATTTGATCTGGCCTGATAAGGTTCGCCGTGGTTCGGCGTTGCTCACTTCGGGATTCTGCAAAACGGCCGCGACAAGCTCGTCGTCGATCGAATCAACGCGCAACACGGCGGATGCAGGATTTGTGTCGAGATAGCCACGATCGAGCTCGCGCGTGAGAATCGCATACGACGACATCACAGCCGCGAACGCAGCGATGCCGAGCGCGATTGCGAGGATGACGAGAACGGTGCGCGCGCGTTCGTGCCAGAAGTCGCGCATTGCTTTCCGCCACGGCGTAGTCAAATTGTAAGTACCTCTCTTGCTGGGATTTTAGTTCCGTTTTGAGTTCAGCCTTTAGGCTGCCATTCGGAGCAGCAAGCTAAAGCTTGAACTCAAAACGGACTTGCTCAATGATCGCCTCACGGTATGACAGCGCCGTCTGAAATCTCGATCTTGCGATCGCTCACGTGAACGATGTCGGATTCGTGTGTCGCGATCACGACTGTGGTGCCGAAGTTGGCGAGATTGCGAAACAGATCGAGGATGCCGTGAGCAGTGATCGAATCCAGATTACCAGTCGGTTCGTCGGCGATGATCAGTGGTGGCTCGTTGGCCAGCGAACGTGCGATGGCCACGCGCTGTTGTTCGCCGCCGGAAAGTGTCGCCGGCAATTTGTCAGCATGTGAACCAACGCCAACACGATCGAGCAACGCCTCCGCGCGTTTGCGGCGCTCGCGCACGGGAAACGTTTTGCAAAAATCCATCGGGAGCATTACGTTCTCAACGGCGGTCAGCGTCGGTAGCAGTTGAAAGAACTGAAAAACGAACCCGACATTGCGCCCGCGCCACGCGGCCAACTTGTTTTCCGGCAGCGTGTGAATCGTTGTGCCGGCGACAGTGACAGTGCCGGACGAAGGACGATCGATACCGGCAATCATGTTGAGCAGTGTCGACTTTCCGCTGCCCGACTTGCCGACGACGCCGACAAACTCGCCCGCGCGAATCTCAACGTCGACGTCACGCAACGCGGCAAACTCGCCCGCGGGCGTTTCGTACTTTTTACTGACTTGGTGTAGAGAGATCATAGGGTGCGCTACTCTAAGAGCCGTCTGGCGGTCTGTCCAGTGCACGGCACGAGAAATCAGGTGTAACCGAACAAAGAGGTAGCGAATGTCCGAGAACGACCGTTTGCATCTTGCTGCGCTGAAGAAAAGAGAAGATGCTCGCGTGCGGCGAACGCGCGACGCGCTCGGCGATGCGCTGGTCGCGTTGATGCAGGAGAAACCGTTCGACACGATCACCGTGCAGGACGTGCTGGATCGTGCGAAGGTCGGGCGTTCGACTTTTTATTCGCACTACAGCGACAAGGACGATCTGTTGATGAGCGACGCGGAGGAGTTTTTTGAATCCGTGGCGATGATGCTGTCAGTGCGCGGCGACACGTCGGACCGCGTGTTTCCGGTGCGCGAGTTTTTCGGTCACATCATCGAGGCGAAAACGTTTGTCGATGCGTTGATGTCGGCGGGAAAGATGAACGACAACCTGGAACTCGCGCGTGGACTGTTTGCGCGTGGCATCGAGCGGCGTTTGGCGGAGTTGCCGAAGGGTCAGGGAATCCCCGAGAACGAAAGACCGGCGATCGCATTCGCACACGCGGGAGCTTTGTTGGCGTTGTTGCAGTGGTGGGTCGATCGCGGGATGAAGCAGACGCCGGCGGAGATGGACCAGTTATTTCATCGGATGGTTTGGAAAGGACTGGAGTAGTGAGCCACAAAGAGGCACAAAAGGCACGAGTGAGTTATAGAAGCGCGTGTAGCTTCTCTGGCGCGATCAGTTTCCAGGCTTCGCGCAGATGGGCAGCGAGCTCTTTGTCGCTGACGCGCGGCAGCTCGATGCCTACCCATCCG
>DATNJO010001069.1:0-3119 GCA_035603895.1 Pyrinomonadaceae bacterium | reverse complement strand
CCCAAATATAGCGGTGCCGATGCGCACCATCGTTGCTCCCTCTTCGATCGCTACTGCAAAATCGTGTGTCATACCCATCGACAACTCACCGCTGCGCTCGCCGAAAGCGCCTTTGCGTTCAAGTTCGTCGCGCAACTCTCGGAGTCTACGAAAGTAGGGTCTGGCTTGTTTCGGATCCTCAAAAAACGGCGGCAGCGTCATCAAACCGATCAACTCAAGGTGGTCGAGCTGTTGTACGAGCTCGACCAGTTGCGGGAACTCCTTCTCGTCAACGCCCGTCTTGGTCTCCTCGTGACCGAGATCGACTTGGATGAGCAGCGGCAGTGACTCGCGACCAACCTCCACGCACAAACGATCGAGACGCCGGGCGAGCTCTATTGAATCAAGTGAATGGATGACGTCAAACAGGCCGAGCGCGCGGCGCGCCTTGTTTGCCTGAAGATGTCCGACCAGATGCCACCGTGCGTCCTCAAGTCCCACTTCCGGGATTTTCCCTTCAGCCTCCTGCACGCGATTCTCGCCGAGGTCTGTTGCTCCGAGTGCGATCAGCTCTTTGACCACACTTGCCGGATGAGTCTTGCTGATCGCGATCAGGGTAATCCCTGATGGATCGCGGTCGCACTGTTCGGCAGCGGCAGCAACACGGGCCTTCACGCTCGCAAATCGTGCGGCAAGACCTTCAACTTGGTCAACAGTCATCGCGAAACATAATAACCCACGCTGCCAAAAGGAGATTAATAAGGTCCCCTGCGACCTTTTGCCACAGCAGCGTTCGCTCGTGTGTCAACGTTGCTGGATAGTCGACTCACCCTGCACGCACAAATTCGCAAATCCTGGCAACGATTTTTTCAGCAACTTTTGCCGGTTGACACTCGTCTAATCCCGTTCGCATAATGGCAACCCGTTCCTTGCGGATGTGGCGGAACTGGCAGACGCGCAGGTCTCAGAAGCCTGTGATGGTGACATCGTGGAGGTTCAAGTCCTCTCATCCGCACCAAGGCAATAAATAATTTCGGCGGGTCTGTTAAGCGGACTCGCCGTTTTTTCGTTTGTAACACGGGCGCGCAATACTTTCGAAGCTATGAAAATATTTGTCACGGATGTTCAACGCCCGGTGTTATCGCAATAAGAGGTCCAGTCTGAAAGGGGTGTATTTAATGAACGTCGATCAAGCAGCTCTGAAGGAATCCGACAATATGGGACCTGCGGGCATGAGCAATCAAATGCCCGACAGAATTATGCGTTTGAAGCTTGCCGAGCGGCCCGACCGCGACCGTATTCAACGCGTTGTCGATCTGGCTGATGCTCTTTTAACAGAGGCGGAGACTCTGGCTCGGGATAAGGCTTTTACAGAGGAGGCAACCAGACTCAAACCATTGGACATTCTCGGAGGTATCAGTTTTTACGACGAAGTACAAAGGTTTGAGACCCACTTGATCAAAATGGCGCTGGCTGAAACCGGAGGCAATCAAGCGAAGGCAGCCAGACTGCTAGGCATCAAAGCCACCACTCTCAATTCCAAAATTAAGCTCTTCAACATCGAAGTTGGCTAGGGCCGACCTGCCGTCTTCATTTCCCGTTTTTTAATTCACAGCCTCTGACGTCCCGAGCATCTCCGGCTCGGTGACGTCGGAGACTGTCAGCATCTGTTCCTGAAAAAGATTCGAATCTATCAACGTTTGTACGACGTATCGTCCGGCCTTCGGAAAGGTTACGTTGACGAAGAAGCTGATGTTGTCAGCGAATCCGCCGCCTTGGGCGATCTCGAAGCGAGTCGGTTGTGAGACGACGATCGGTTGCTGGCGATCGGGTGTGAGGATGCGAACCTCGGACAAGTAACTGCCCTCGCCCTGCCAATGACTCACGATGGCAAACTTGATCAGGGAGACCGGGACTTGTTGGACCATGATGTTCTGAAAGACGCCCATGAACGACAACTTGTTACCGGCCTCGAGCCGGACGTCGTCGCAGAAAAGTGTGTACATCAACTTAAGATTCTTTGACTCTGTAATCTTATCCATTCTTTAATCCTGTCTACTTAAACCAGCATGTCTTTAAAAGCGTCTTCGTCAATGACAGTGACGCCGAGCGACTCTGCCTTGTCGAGTTTTGAGCCGGCGGCTTCACCCGCGACGACGTAATCCGTCTTTTTACTCACCGAAGAATTGACGCGCCCGCCGCGTGCTTCGATCAGGGACTTGGCTTCATCGCGCGTAAAACTCGCCAAAGTTCCAGTCAGCACAAATTGTTTGCCTGCGAAGCGTTCGTCGAGCGACGCAGCGCTCGTGCGCGTACTTTCGGTTTTTACACCCGCCGCGCGGAGCCTATCACAAAGCGCGCGATTCCCTTCATCGTCAAACCAGTCGCGCACACTTTCGGCAACAGTCAATCCAATCTCCGGGATCGCATCCAGTTCTTCCACCGACATCTCGGCAAGACGTTCGAGTGAACCCGCTTCGTGGGCCAGGATTCCCGCGGTTCGCTCGCCAACGTGACGAATGCCGAGTGCGTAAATCAGGTTCGAGAGATCACGATTCTTACTCGCTTCGATCTGTTCGAGCAGGTTGGTGGCCGACTTCTTCGCCATTCGTTCCAGACCTGCAACCTGGTCCAACGTCAACGAGTAAAGATCGCCCACGTCGTTCACGAGCTTTTGCTCTATCAGTTGTTGCGCGAGCGCTCCACCCAAGCCTTCGATCCGCATTGCACGGCGTGAGGCAAAGTGAAGCAAACGGCCCATCAACTGCGCGTGACAATCCGCGGCCACGCAACGTGGAACCACTTCACCTTCAACCCGCGAGATCAAACCGCCGCAGACCGGACACTCTTTCGGGGGTACAAAATCTCTTTCCTTGCCGGTCCGCTTCGACGTGATGACGCTGAGAACCTTGGGAATGATCTCGCCGCTCTTCTCGATCATCACCCAGTCGCCGATCTTCACGCCCAAACGTTCTATCTCGTCTTCATTGTGCAGCGTCGCACGCTGAACCGTCGTTCCTGCTAAAAAAACCGGTTCCAAATATGCAACCGGTGTCAGCGCGCCAGTCCGTCCGACCTGGACCACAATGTCCAACACCTTCGTCGACGCCTGCCGTGCCGGATACTTGTAAGCGATGGCC
>DATNJO010001068.1:0-5485 GCA_035603895.1 Pyrinomonadaceae bacterium | reverse complement strand
CGCCGCGGCGGGCGATGTCGTCCACCTCGATATGTTCGTGAACAGCGTGCGCGCCGTCGCCGCTGATGCCGAGTCCATCGAGCACCGGGATTCCCATAGCAGCAACGAAATTTCCGTCAGACGCGCCACCGACTTGTGCTTCGCCGAGTTCAAATCCTAGCAACGCTGAAATACTTCGCGCTTTTTCAAACAGATCGATGACTGCCGGCGTGCGTTCGAGTGGCGGCCGGTTAATTCCACCTGACACGAAGACTTTTGTTCTTTCGTCTACAGGTTGAAGTGTCGTAAGAATTCGTTCGATCTCTCGCGATTCCGCTTCCGTTGCAAAACGCACGTCGATCTCTCCTTCTGCTTGCTCCGCCACGACATTCGATCGCGTGCCGCCACGTACCACACCGACGTTCAACGTGATGCCGGAGCCGGCAAGATTGATCGCGTGCAAACGTTCCGTCTGCCGCGCTAATTCGAGAATCGCGCTCGCGCCTTTCTCCGGTTCCAGTCCCGCATGTGCGGCTTTGCCTTCGACCTTGATCGCGTAAATCCCGGTTCCCTTTCGTCCAGTCTTCACGCGGCCTCCCGAAGCAGGCGGCTCCAACACAAACGCGTAACGCGTCTCTCTTTCTTTCGCGACTCGCTCAATCAACGGCCAGCCGGACGCGCTGCCCACTTCCTCATCACACGTCAGCACTATCGACACACCAAACCGCGGTTTCACATTCAATTCCGACAACGTGCGCAACACTTCAATAACGAGCGCGCAATTGGCTTTCATATCAAACACGCCTGGCCCGTATGCTTTCTCGCCATCCTTTCGCCACGGGCGCTGCGCCAGTGAACCACGCGAATGCACGGTATCTGTGTGGCCAACGATCAAAATCTGACCCGCGGAGCGTTGTTCTTGAAAAGCTTTAATAACCAGATGCTGTCCGAACCCGGCGAACTCGACAGCTTCGATCTCATCGACGGCGTTTACGCTTTCCGCTGCCGTCGACAACGCAGCAACAACCTCGCGGCTGCCGTCTAAATCACCCGAAGGCGATTCGATCTCCACTAATGCCCGGATGAACGACTCGATGTCGCTCTGCCGCTCGCGAAACCTGTCAAGGATCTGACCCGCTAGAGAAGGAGAATATCGTTGGCCTGTCATAGATTGATCGTTTGCTTGCGCACGGTCAGAGCATCGATGCGCGGAAGGTTTAGATTGAATCCAATACCCGGCGCGTCCGGCGCCGTAATCGTTCCTTTCGTACTCACTATCACCGGTGGATCGATTATGTCTTCTTCCCAGTAACGCGCACTCGCCGACACATCGCCAGGCAAACTAAACCCCGCGAGCGTCGACATCGCGATATTGTGCGCGCGTCCGATGCCCGACTCCAACATGCCGCCACACCAAACCGGAATGTCGTTCTCACGGGCAACTCGTTCGACGCGTTTCGCCTGCGCATGCCCGCCGACGCGTCCGAGTTTCACATTGATGATTTTGCATGAACCGAGCGCGATCGCGTGTGTTGCATCTTCAGGAGTGCGAATCGACTCGTCCAAACAGATCGCAGTTTGGATTTGTTGTTGCAACTGCGCGTGATCGAAGATGTCGTCGTGGGCCAACGGCTGTTCGAGCATTATCAGGTTGAACCGATCGAGTTCCTTGAAGAGCGGCACATCCGCAAGCGTGTATGCAGAGTTCGCATCGCCCATCAAACGTATATCGGGAAAGTCCCTGCGCACGCGCGCGACAATGCCTACGTCCCAACCCGGTTTGATTTTGATCTTGATACGCTGATAACCGGCATCAACTTCGCGCCGGATCTTCTCAAGTAAAATCTCTGGCGTGTCCTGAATCCCAATCGAAACTCCCGACGCGATCTCGCTCCGCGTGCCACCGAGATGTTTCCACAACGGCAGGCCGAGTTTCTTAGCTTCGAGGTCCCAGCACGCAGTTTCGATCGTGGCCTTAGCCATGCGATGCCCGCGCACGGGTCGCATCAACGCAAACACTTCCGCAGCGCCGTCGACCTCTTTTCCTAACACCATTGGACCAAGAAATTCACAAAGCGTATCCCAAACGCTGTCGGTCCATTCATCACTGTAGAACGGGCCTTCGCCGGCAGTGCACTCACCCCAACCTTCAGCGCCGTCAGCATCGCGTACACGCGCGAGCACAATACGCCGTTCAGTGGTGCGGCCGAAGCTTGTTTCGAAGAAATTGATCAGCGGCAGGCAGATTTCGCGCAGTTCAATCGACTGGATAATCAATGGCGAACGTTGTTCCTCCCAACGACAAACATTCGACACGCATTATGCCTGTCTGACCATCAGTTGTCAGCTTGCTGTTGAATGTAGTGTTAAGACTTTAAGAAATCTTCCGGCCACGAGCGATGACCGTAGTTTTGCGGCTTGACCCACCCCTGGAGAACTGATAAAAGACGCGCACCAATTTCCCTACCGGCCTCAAGTTACCTCCGGTATTCCTCTCAATAAATGTGCGGAGATTTGTGTTTATTTTTTGATTACGAAAGGTTCTGCTATGCCTACTACTGCCCCCTTGAGATCTTATGGACGAACACTGTTCGTCGTGATGGCTGCAATCGCAGCCGTTTTGCTTGTCAGCGTTGCCTCACGAAGGTATGTCGCAACGATGGCTCCGGCGCCCATACCGGGCTCCAGCTCGACCGTCTTCATAAACGAAGTTCACTATGACAACACCGGCACCGACGCGGGTGAGTTTATCGAGATCGCTGGTCCAGCAGGAACGAACCTGACTGGATGGCGAATCGAGCTTTATAACGGTGCTGGAGGAGCACGTTACGACAACGATCCACTAACGGGCACCATTCCCTCGCAACAAGGCGGCTATGGAACCGTTTCTCTTTCGTACCCCGTAAACGGAATCCAAAATGGCAATCCCGACGGTATCGCGCTGATCGATCCGGCGAACACAGTGGTTCAGTTTCTGTGCTATGGAGGAACGTTTGCGGCGACCAGCAACACTGCTTTGGGTCTGACCTGCACCGACATCGGTGTGACTGAACCCGGCACGACGCCGCTCGGACAGTCGCTTCAGCTTCAAGGCAGTGGCACAACGTACGGCAACTTTACGTGGTCCACACCGATCGCGAACACACAGAACCTTCCGAACACCGGACAAACCTTCGGCGCGGGTGATAGCGCACCATCCGTACTCAACACCTCTCCCGTGAATGGCGCAACCAATGTTGCCGCAGATACGAACATCACGATCACGTTCACTGAGAGTGTTAATGCAACAGCAAGCGCGTTCACAGTCGAATGCCCCGCTGGAACACCGAAGACTTTCACGCAGAGCGCTTCACCGTCAAACGTATTCACACTCGATCCAACTGTAGACTTGCCGTTCAGCATGACCTGCACGGTGACGGTCAACGCAAACCAGATCACCGACCAGGACGTCAGCGATCCACCGGATCAAATGGCGGCGAACTTCGTCTTCTCGTTCACAACCGCCGCTGCGCCGCCGGTCGTCGCGAACAACGTAATCATCAACGAGCTCGATTCCGACACCGCGGGCACAGACACGTTGGAATTTGTCGAGCTCTATGACGGCGGTGTCGGTAACACATCGCTCACAGGTCTCGTCGTAGTCTTCTTCAACGGCTCAAACGACCTCTCGTACCGCGCGATTGACCTCGACGGTTTCAGCACCAACGCCGCCGGGTATTTCACGATCGGCAATGCCGCCGTTGCGGGAGTGGATCTGACCTTCCCGAACGACACGCTCCAAAACGGCGCGGATGCAGTGGCGCTTTATGCAGCCAATGCCACCAACTTCCCGACGAACACTCCGGTCAGTACGGCAAACTTGCGCGACGCCGTCGTCTACGACACGGCCGACGCTGATGACCCCGGCCTACTCGTGCTCTTGAACGCGGGTCAACCTCAAGTGGACGAAAGCGGAGCCGGCGATAGCACGACCGCTTCGATTGGACGTTGCCCGAACGGCGACGGCGGTGCACGTAACACCACCACTTACGTCGCTCGCACTCCTACTCCAGACGGCGCTAACAACTGTCCGCCGCCGGCAGTCGTGGCTGCGATTCACGACGTTCAAGGCAACGGAGCTACATCACCGTTCGCAGGATTGGATGTCATCACGTCCGGCACCGTTACGGCTCGCAAGTCAAACGGCTTCTTCATGCAGGATCCGAATATCGATGCCGATCCGAACACGTCGGAAGGAATATTTGTTTTCACTGGAGCTTCACCGTCAGCGGCAGTCGGCGACGCTGTTACCGTAACCGGAACAGCAACCGAGTTCTTCAACCTGACGCAGATTTCTTCCAGCAACAGCAATGTCGCAATTAGCTCGAGCGGCAATCCATTACCGGCGCCGATCGTGTTGACGACCACGATTCTTAATCCAGCAGGTCCAATCGATCAGCTCGAGCGCTTTGAAGGCATGCGCGTTCACGCCGACACGCTCGTCTCGGTCGCACCGACAAACGAGTTTGGCGAGACGACCACCGTGCTCGATGGCGTCGCGCGGCCGATACGCGAACCGGGCATCGAAGCCGGTTTGACGGTGCCACCGGATCCGACCTCCGGCGTGCCCGATTGCTGCATCCCGATTTGGGACAAGAACCCCGAACGCATCATGATCGACAGCGACGGTTTGGCTGGTTCCACGGTCTTCTCCGTCACTTCAAACGTGACGATCACGAACGTCACTGGTCCACTCGATTTCACCTTTGACGATTACAAGATCGATCCCGAAACGACGCCGAGCACGGGCACAAACATGAGCGCCGTGCCGGTGCCGACACCCGCGGCGGGCGAGTTTACCGTTGCCGGTTACAACATCGAGAACTTCAACAACAACGCCACACAACGTCACAAGGCCGCGCTCGCGATTCGCGACGTGCTGCACTTGCCCGACGTTATCGGCACCATCGAAATCTTCGAACTCAGCGGACTGCAAGCTTTGGCCGCCGAGATCGAAAGCATTTCCGGTGTGCACTACGAAGCACGTTTGATTGAAGCCGATGGTGACTCGGGCGATGCCGACCAGGATGTCGGTTTCCTGATCAAGACGTCGCGTGTTCAGATCGACAGCATCACACAGATCGAGAAGGCGGGTTGCGACGGCACGGCCGCGAACTGCAACACCTTCATCGATCCAAACACCAACGCACCGGCGTTGCTCAACGATCGTCCGCCGCTTGTTTTGCGCGGCACGGTTGACGCCGCATCGCTCAACCCGCGACCGGTGATCATCGTCGTGAACCACCTCCGTTCGTTTATCGATATCGAGGTTGTCGGCGCCGAAGGCATCCGCGTACGCGCCAAACGAAAGACGCAGGGTGAGTTCCTCGCGAGCCTGTTGCAGGAACTGCAAACGGACAATCCGGGAATACCTGTGCTTTCAATCGGCGACTACAACGCCTATCAATTCAACGACGGTTACACCGATCCGGTCGCCACGGCGAAAGGAACGCCAACCGCCGACAAT
>DATNJO010001067.1:0-7705 GCA_035603895.1 Pyrinomonadaceae bacterium | reverse complement strand
TGCCAACCGTCGTTGTCGTAGTCGAGAAAACTCGTGCCCCAACCGAGAAACGGAATCGTCACTTCGCCGAGTCCGGCCTGGAACGTGACGTCGGTGAAGTTTGAGTCGCCGTCGTTGTGATAGAGCGTGTTCGAATCGTCGGAGAAGTTCGTGATGTGAAAGTCGACGCGCCCGTCGTTATCGTAATCGCCAACGGCGAGGCCCATGCCCGCTTGCTCGCGTCCGTTCTCGTTCACCGCAACACCCGACGGATAGCCAACCTCTTCAAACGTGCCGTTGCCTTTGTTGATGTAAAGCTGATTCGGCGTCGAGTCGTTTACGACCAGCAGATCGAGCAGCTTGTCGTCGTCGACGTGCACAAACACCGACGAGAAGCCGTAATACTTTTCCGGATCGGTCACGCCTGCTTTAACGCTCACGTCTTCAAACGTGCCGTCTGGCTTCTGGTGATAAAGCGTGTCGCCATCGCCGGTGAGTCCACGTGGTCCACACATCACCGGCACGCCGCGAAACATGCAAAAGTTTTGAGTGACGCCATCCTTGCTTGTCGCGGAAGGACTCGGCGGCAAGTTGTTCAGATCGATCTGCACATAACCGGGCACGAACAAATCCAGGCGTCCATCGCCATCGTAATCCCCCCAACTCGCGCCAGTGCTCCAGCCACGCCGCGCGACGTTCAACTTCTCCGCGACGTCCGTAAACGTGCCGTTGCCGTTGTTGTGATACAGACGCGAGACGCCGAAATTACCGACGTACATGTCCGCGTAACCGTCGTTGTCGTAATCACCAACAGCAACGCCGAAGCCCCAGCGTTCATTGGCAACACCGGCCTTCTCCGTCACGTCTTCAAACTTCCAGTTGCCCAGATTTCGATAAAGCGCGGCCCGCGGCGCTTTCTCTTTACCCTGCATTGCCGCGACCGTCGAGCCGTTTAAAAGATAAATGTCAGGACGACCGTCATTGTCGTAATCGAAGATCGCCACGCCGCCCGAAGGCGTGTCGAGGAGGTAATCCTTCGCCTTGCCTCCTGACGCGTGACGAAAGTTCGCGAGCGCGGTTTTATTGGTTACGTCTTCAAAAACAACGGGCGCGTTCGGATCCGTGATGCCGCTGGTTCTGCGTGAGGTGTAGGTTACGGGCGCGCCTGTTGAGGCGCCGCCCATCGGCTTCTGAGGTTCGGCTTTTTGGGGCGGCTCTTGCGCTTGCAGTAGCGAAAAAGAAAGTAAGACCGTGACGAGGCCAAACAACAGGCTGCGTTGCGAGAAAAAACTTTTCACACGTTAATTTGCAGACACACCTGCTACTCAGGTGGTCTAAGGTTACTTCGCGGCGATTACAGCGTAGTCGCGTCCAGCGTAGAGACGCACGTTCGATCCATCCATCGTCATCGTCAAGGGCCGAGGGCGCTTCAACGCTTTATCGTTCGTAGTTGAAACCGAAACTACCTGGTTGTTGGCGAGATCGAAAATGTTCAGCTTCCCGTCGTTAGTAAATCCAAATCCATAAGCGCCGGTCAACAACGTCTCGCCGCCGACAGTGATGCTCGAATCAGTGATGAAGAAACCCTGGTACTTCGCTCTGATCTCAGCGGAGTAACCGGACGTGTCGACCATACCGACGATCACGTAGCGATCCTTGCCGAAACGCGCGGCTGCGGAGTTGCGCATCTGCGTCGGCGCACTCTGTCCCTGAAAGTAAAACGCCGCGGGAACGACGCGCGTCAGTTCCGCGCCGGTTAACACCGCGCCGCCGTCCTGCGCCAAAACCGGTACTGAAAATGAAGCCAACACGAGCAGCGCTAAAGCCGCGATAAGTGTTTTTTGCTGTGGTTTCATGGCGCACACAATACCGCGCCTGTTGAAGAACGACAAGCAGCCTGTTAATTTGGAAGCCATGCGTATTGGCGTCTTGACGGGAGGCGGCGACGCTCCCGGTTTGAATCCCGCAATTAAAGGCCTGGTCTATCGCGGTTCGGAACTCGGCTTACAAGTTATCGGTCTTCTGGACGGTTGGCGAAGTTTGCTGAATCCCGCGCCTGAAGTGTTGCCGCTCGATCGCGAGATGGTGCGGCGTTGGGATCGCGACGGCGGCACTAATCTCGGATCGTCGCGAACAAATCCGTTCAAGCAGTTGACTGACGACGGGCAGGTACACGATCGATCCGCGGAAGTTCTCGAAAACATCGAGCAGCTCGGGCTCGAAGCGCTCGTCGTTTGCGGCGGCGAAGACACGATGGGTGTCGGGGCGAAGTTGGCGCAACGAGGAATCAAGATCGTCGGCGTGCCGAAGACGATCGACAAGGATCTCGCCGGCACGGATTACACGCTCGGTTTCGACACTGCGCTGCGCAACGTTTCCGAAGTGATCGAACGTTCGCGCACGCCTGCGGGGTCGCACGGCTGGGTGCAGATCGTTGAAGTGATGGGCCGGCACGCCGGACATCTCGCGTTATGGTCGGGTGTGGCAGGTCAGGCGCATCTGATTTTGATACCGGAGCATCCGTTTCGTTACGAGCGAGTGTTTCAGTTGCTGCGGGATCGTTTAGGCGAGTCGGATCTGAGTCGTGGTCCACACCGCAGACCGCGTTATTCAGTGATCGTCGTGGCGGAAGGCGCGCGCGCGGAAGACGGCGAGATGGTCACGCTCGACGATCGACACGATGCTTTCGGGCATGTGCGGCTTGGTGGCATCGGTGAGGTGTTGGCGCGACGAATCGCAACCGAGACACATTATGAAGCACGCGCCGTGATCCTCGGCCATCCGCAACGTGGCGGACCGCCGAGCCCGATCGACTGCATCATGGGTATGTTGTTTGGCGCCCGCGCCGCCGAAGCCGTGGCGGAAGGTCAGTTTGGGAAGATGGTTTCGGCACGCGGCGTCGCGCCCGCATGTGATCTGTCTTTGGTCGACATCTCAACCGTCCTAGGCACGATCAACCTCGTCAACGTCGATCGTTACTACGACACAGACCGCTACCACCTCAAAGGCATCGGCATGTGAAAAGGCTATCCACAGATTACGCAGATTTTTTCTGTGCAATCTGTGGATTAAACGGGTTGCCTTCCGAACTCAGGCGGCGATGAACGCGCGCTACGAGATCGGGGATCGTAGGGTCGTCGCTGGATTTCGGAATGATCTTTGGATTCGGTGCGATCACCGGGCGGATCATTTTCTGTTGTAACTGCTCGCGGGCGTCCATCATCCAGCCAAAGCCACGGAAAATGTAGGTCAGCAGCGTTCGATCCGCTTCTTCAATTCCGAGCGCTTCCTGCACACACCACGCGCCAAAATCCGTGTTCGCCGTGAGTCGCAAAGGCGGCTCGTGCTCTCTTTGCGGTTTTAAGACGCCGTTCACAAAAGCAGTCTGATAAATAAGACGCGCGATGGCGAGCCGGTCCTGCTGTGCCTGCGTCAACGTCAACTCACCCGCATCGATCGCGTCAAACACGGGCGCGATGTAGATCGCCGGACGCGGATCCTGTTGCACTTGATTGCCACGCCCGGCCGCTGAAATCTCCGGATGACCAAACGTCGGCAAGCCACCAGTCAACACTTTCTCGCGAATACGTTTACCACGCTCATCTGCATTCAACGGCTCGAGTTCCTGAACAAAGTCAGACATGTCGTGAATCGCGCCGAAGTGACGCGCGCCGTCCAACGCCATTTGCGAAGCCGTGAAAAAGTCAGACACTGACAACGTGTGCAACGTCGCCATGTAGCGCGCAACCATGTTCGAACCCGCCGAGCCGTGGTGGATCTGAATCGTTCCCATGCGCTCCAGGATTAAGCTCTCGTGATCGCTCGCATGGCGTCCGAGAATCAAACTGTACGAGACCTGAAACGCATTTCTTCCGCGAGAAACTTCCGATCCGATGAAGTCGTTCGTCGCCGCAGCCAGCTCACTCTCACTCGACTGCGCATTTCCTGCCAGCAAATAGTTCATGTACGCCGACACACCACCGACCGCGACATTTTCGATATGACAAGCGATCATGTCCGTCAACAATTCACCCGAATCGCGCTCGTCATGTATGCCGCTGTTGTCCGGCCGCCCGACTCTCGCTTTGCGCAGCGTCGCCATGTGTTGCATCGCGACTTCCGGACCCAGACCCGGATACTTCTTCACGAACGCCGCCACCATATTGAGTAGCCGTCCGTCACCACCATTGATACTCTCGAAAAACTTATCGTTAATAAGCTTCGCCAACGTTTCTTTGCCCGCCGCGGAACCGGTCGCATCGCCAAACAGTCCGGTGAAAATCACGTCGATGGGACCTGCTTTACCAGTCAGGATGTCGGATTCAGGGATAATGCCGCGAATAGTGAACGATCTGATATCGAGCGTGATCAGCGTGCCGTTACAATCAACGGGTGTGTGATAAAGGACGGGGTTGGCAATGATGTCCGTCGACGAAGGCATGGTGGAAAAGTAACCCAGTGTTGTCGCGATGCTCTTCTCGCCGAGTTCCTCCGCCCTCGCAATGGCCTGCTTGACCGGATTGTAGTCAGGCGCGGGCGGCAACACCGAAAATGTCGTGTCCATTGAAGCGTCTCCCATGAGTTCCGAGTATCCTATTTGGTCCCACTATACGACGTGCCGACGAAAGGCACAAACGGCACAGAAATCCCCATGATCTCCATCTCAAATTCTAAAACTGTGACTTTTGTGTCGCGCTTGGGGCCAAACATATTGAACTCTCCCGACAAGCCAAGTATAGTTACCGGGCTCTAAATTCTACGGCTGAATTCTCACGAAGAACACTTCGCCGAGCTCGCTCAATCCAGCCGCTAGTTCTAAATCCAAGTTCCCCATTTGTTACCCCAGATTATCGTGATGACTCGTGCTTCACTAATTGCCAATTTCTCGACGCCGCTTTCGCCGGACGGCCGAGAACTGCGGGCGCTGCCGCAAGCCGTTGAGTTCGTTGCATTACGAGCCGGTCTCGTAGATCCCGAGTGGGTCAGTCAACTCTTTCGTGGACAGGTTTTGTATGAGCTGAACCTTGAACACGATCTAAACGAAGATCTGTTGACCCGGATTCCAGCGGAACAGCGGATCGTCTCGTGGTATGGCGAAGTATCTGATCTGGAAGAGCTGCAAACCAGGTTCGCACAACTCACAACGATTCCGGCGCGGTTTTATAAGCTCGTCAACACCGCAAGAACTATCAGCGAAGAGTTTCTGCCGCTTCAATTGCTGAAGTCTTTAGGACGAACCGACACCATCGCTTATGCAAGAGGATCGCTCGGATTTTGGACGCGGCTCGCGGCGCTCCAACTAGGTGCGCCAGCGATAATTGGTCTGGCCTCACCGGGGCCAGATGCCAGCGAACCAACGATCGCGAAACTGATCGACGACTACGGCCTGCCCGAAGTGCATCCGGTCAAGGAACTTTTCGCCATCATCGGCAACCCGATCTTTCATTCGCTCTCGCCACGACTGCACAATGCGTCGTATCGCGCGACAAACCATCCCGCGCTGTTCGTGCCGTTGCTGGTCAATTCATTCTCAGATTTCTGGCTTGAGTTTGTGCTCTCAAAACAGCTTGATGCACTCGGCTTTCCGATCAACGGCATGACTGTCGGCTCACCACACAAAGAAGAAGCTTTTATAACCGCCAAAAACATCAGTTCGATGGTCCGACAAACGCAGGCTGCTAACATCCTCGTCCGAAACAACGGCTGGTGGAACGCCGATACGACAGATCCCGATGTGATCTACTCTGCCAATCAACAGAACGTTAGCATTCACGACAAACGCGCCGCGGTGATCGGCTGTGGCGGCGCAGGCAGAGCGATCGCCGCGACGCTAGCTAAATCTGGTGCCGACGTCACGTTGATCAATCGTAGTGCCGAACGCGGCGAATATGCTGCCTCATTGTTGGGCTTACCCTACAAACCTCTGCTCGACTTCGACGCCAAAGGTTATGACATCGTCGTGAATGCAACGCCAGTCGGACGCGATACAGATGATGCGCCGTTCAAGCTCGAACGCCTGAACAGCGACGCTGTAGTAATCGATCTCGTCTACGGCCCGCGTCCGACGCCACTCATCGACAGCACACACGCGCGTCACCAAGTCGCCATCGATGGCCGCGACGTGCTGGTAACACAGGTGCGCAATCAGTTTCGCTTAATGACCGGAAAAGAGATGTCCGCGGCTTTGGCCTTTGAAGTACTCGGACGTCCGAGTTCCAACGGCAAACACTAACTACATGACTACTACGCCCGCCGCCATCAACAATACTTACAACCTGCTGGATCTCAGCAGCGAGCAACAGGAACTGATCAATCGTGTCGCCGTGCTTGCGCGCGAGAACTTCGCCGCCCGCGCGGCCGAATACGATCGTAACGCGACTTTTCCGTTCGAAGATTTTGACGATCTGTTTCACGCGGGTCTGCACGCGCCGGTGGTTCCCAAAGAATACGGCGGCCTCGGACTCGGACCATACAAAACGGACGTCTTTACGCTGTGGATGATGACCAAGGAGATCGCTCGCGCCGATCTGTCGCTGGCACGCTGCTGGGAAGGTCACTGCAACTCGCTCGTGCTGCTCGACGGCATGAGCACGGAAGAACAGAAGTCGCGCTGGTTCAAAGGCGTAGTTGAGCGCGGCGAAAAGTGGGTCGCGTGGAGCGGCGAACCGCAGTCGCGTAAACCCGGCGAAGCGGTGAAGTTTGGCACGACGGTCGAACGTGTCGAAGGCGGCTACATCATCGACGGCAACAAAGCATTCGCGACCAGCGCGGGCGGTGCGCAGTGGGCCATACTACTCGTTAACACCGCCGGCCCCGGCGGCGTGCGTCACGCCGACGCCTCGATGCTCGACACACAGCTCATGATGGCGTGCAATCTTTCCGATCCAACGATTGAAGTCGACGCGTCGTGGTGGGATCCGATCGGGATGCGTGCGACAGTCAGTCACCTGGTGCACTTCCGGCGCACGTTCATTCCTGAGACCGACGTGATTGGTTATCCCGGCCAGTATCTAAAAGAAGGTTGGCAGACCTGTTTTATCCCACACTACGCCGCGACATTTCTTGGTGCTGCCGAAGCGGCGTTTGATTACGCGCTCTCCTACATCAAGTCGCAGAAAAAGATCGACGAGCCGTACGTGCAACATCACCTCGGGCAGATGTCCGTCAACGTGGAGACCGCGCATCTCTGGTTGAAGCAGGTGGCGCACCTTTGGGAAACCGGCCGCTATCTCGAGGCGCAGATTGCCGGCAGCCGCGCGCGGCACGTAGTCGAGCACCTCGCTGAAGACACGGTGAAGGATTGCATTCGCGCGTGTGGCGCGCGCTGTTTGATCCGGCCGAGCGCGTTGGAACGCGTGTATCGAGATCTTTCTTTCTATGTCCGTCACGACAACGACGACCAGATCCTGGCGACGATTGGTAAGTCGGTGCTTGGTTTGACCCACGATCCGTCTTTCTACAAACCATGAAGTTCATTAGTCTCAGCGAAAAGCGTCGCTATAATCTGCAAATCTGGTTCCTCGGCCTCGGTTACTTTCTTTCTTACACACCTTACAGCGGACTGACGAAAGCTCTTTCGACCGGACTGTTGCCCGGCACCAACGGGCCGGTACTCGGACCGGTGTTGCTCCCACTTTCTGCTGTCGGAACAATCGTAGGCATGTTCGGTTTCATCACGGTGATGGGTTGGTGGAAGTATGCCGGACGGCGCGAGTTCTTTGGTATC
>DATNJO010001066.1:0-6881 GCA_035603895.1 Pyrinomonadaceae bacterium | reverse complement strand
AGTTCATCTCCCCTTAAGCTGGAGGCAGTGGAATGAGCGAAGACAGGAACACCTTGCGGGTCCAGTCCTCAGCGCTTAGCGACCGCGGGCTTAACGAGCGTCGCCCCCTTAACGAAGACGCCTATTTGCAGGACCACGCACGTGGAATCTTTGCTGTCGCCGATGGTGTCGGTGGCGCGGAAGCGGGCGAGGTCGCCTCACAAACTGCGATTGAAGTTCTCGACGAAGCCTTTCGTCACCAGATGGACGGCGCTGACGTAGAAGACCTGATGGAACTCGCCATTCAGCGAGCCAACGCTTCGATTCACCAGATGGCCCAGGACCACGCGAAGTTCTCCATGATGGCCACGACCATCGTCGCGTTGCACCTCAAAGGCAACGTCGCGACGTTTGGACACGTCGGTGATTCACGTCTCTATCGTCTCGCGCCTGACGGGCAGTTACATCGCGAAACTGAAGATCACTCGATCGTTGAAGAAGAAGTGCGCGCCGGACGTATGACGCCGGAGCAGGCTGCGAATCATCCGAGCAAGAACGTGATCAGCCGTGCACTCGGCGCCGAGCAGGGCGTTGAAGTCGACATGAAGACGATGGAAGTCGAAGACGGCACGGAGTTTCTGTTGTGTACTGACGGCATCACTCGTCACGTTTCCGATAATGAACTGCGGCAGTTGCTCGTTCTCAATAACGATCTGGAAGAAGTTTGCCGTGAACTGAAGCGGCGCTGTTACGAGCGTGGCGCTGAAGACAATCTCACGGTTGTCGTTGTGCGTGTTGGCGATCCGGTTAGCACGGACGAACGCATGGCGGAACTCGAACCGACCATCACGCCCGAGACGCAAACAATCTACGCGGCTCAGAACGGTGGACAACAGACGATGATCGGCACGCAGTCGAACGGAAGTCCGGTCACAGGATCGCGAATCGCGATTCCAGCCGGGGCCGCGCAGGTCGAGGCCAATCACGGCACGCTCAACGTTGCGGAACCGAAAGCGCGAAGTGGAGGGAGCGGAGTGGGACGAGTCTTCGGTGTGTTATTGGTGCTGGTTTTACTTGGCGCCGCGTTCTACGCAGGCGCGCGTTATAAGGAACGAATTCCCTTTCTCGCGAGCAACACCCAGCAGCAGCAACAGCCGGTTGTGACCGCGACTGTTCCTGCTCCTTCACCGGAAGAACCTTTTGTGCAGTTCGAACGAATGCGCCGGCAAGTGGACCAGGACGCGCGCGCGTGGCTCGCGACCGAGCCACAAAAGGAATTGGTGAACGCGGGCGTTCAGAGTCCTTTGGATTCGCCGCATACTGACTTTTTGTATCTCTACGGCCGCGCGAACCTGCTTGCAGGCAACACTGACGAAGCCAGCAAAGCTTTCGACGCAGCGATCGCCAAAGCGGACGCGAACCCCTCGCCCGCCAATGCCACCATCAAAAAAGAGTCAGTGCTCGGCTTGGCGGCAGTCAGCGTGCGCACGCAAAAAGATCGTTGGAAAGTACTCAATCACTACGAAGAGCTGACGAAACCTCCCGCCAGCACAGCGACCCCTGCAGCCCCTTAACCCTGATCCGGTAATCACGCATCAAAGATGCGAATCAGGGCGATACGATGTCGGAACTCAAACTCCAACAAAGCAGATTAGACGGGCGCTACGACATCCTCGAATGCCTCGGAAGGGGCAGTTATGCCGAAATCTACGTCGCTAACGACAACGCCGCGCCCGCAGATTCGCCGCGCACGATCGTGATCAAGGCGTTGAATCTGCATCTACAAGGCGAACCCGATATCGAACTCGAACGAACTCTCGTCACGAATTTTCAGAACGAAGCAGTCGCGCTGGATCGCGTTCGTCATCCAAATGTAATAAATCGCCTCGGCCACGGGACCGCGATCGATCTTGCAGGCACGACGTTTCACTACATCGTGCTGGAGTATCTTCCGGGCGGCGACATGTTCGCGCTGACAAAGACGCGGCCGCTGTCGATTCAACGTGCGCTTCACTACCTTGAGCAGGTCTGTTCCGGTCTCGCTCACGCGCACAAGTGCGGCGTTATTCACCGAGACATCAAGCCGCAGAATTTGTTGTTGACCGAGGATCGAGAGGTCGTGAAGATCGCCGACTTCGGCGTCGCGCGTCTCGACGCGAGCGAGGGCGCGATCACGCGCGTTGGCACCAACATCTATTCTGCGCCCGAACACAATCCGCAGATGCAAACCGGACAACTCGACACCCGGGGTCTGGCGTTGCCGCACGACTACTTAACACCGGCAGCCGATATCTATTCACTCGCCAAGACCACGTACGCGCTGATCGCGGGCGAATCGCCACGCCGGTTTGCGCAGCACTCCTTGAGCGAACTGCCACTGCTGGCGCGCGACGCTTATTGGGGCAACGCGGTGTTGCGCGTGCTGCAAAAGGCGACGCAGAACCGCCCCGACGATCGTTACCAAACCGTTGAAGAGTTTTGGGACGAGCTGTCTGACGCGAGTATGCCGCCGACACGTCCGCTGCAAATGGTTCCGCCGCTGGAAGCGCGTCGCAAGCCGAGCGAGGAACTCTCGATCGAACCGGAACCGGAAGATTTCACCGAAGCTGCGCCACCGCGGCCGCATTTCGCCGTTCCTGGACCCGGACTTAGCCCAGCGGAGTTGACTTTCGCCAGCGTAGATGTAAAGAGACCGCGGATCGTGGTGCCGATCAATCTTGAAGCGCAGCGGCAGATGGAACTGCGCGAACGGCAGCAACAGCTTGGCGCGGAGCAAAGTACAAACGGCCGCAGACGATCGACAGTCGAGGAGATACTGCCGCCGAGCAGGAAGCGCCGCGCCCTCGTGGCTGTGGGGTTGATTCTGGCTTTTTCCGGTATGCTTTTAGCTACTCACAAATACGTGACCTCGCAGTGGAATCCGTTGTCGGAGATCAGGCGCATCACCGAACCGCCACTGATTGGCCGCGAGGGTTTTACAACCACCGATGTGAACTTGCGCCCGGTCGCCAACGTTTCTCAAGATCCGATTGGACTGGCGGAATCAGGATCGAAAGTGAAAGTATTGAACGCTGATAGTAACTGGTATGAAGTTCAGGTAATGGAACACTCGCGGGCCAAAACCGATCCCTATTCATCGGACCGTGGCTGGATTAACAAACGTTACGTTCGTTTTGATTAGACTGTTCTGAGTTCAAGCTTTAGCTTGCAAGGCAACCTAAAGGTTGAACTCAAAACGAAAACTAGTTGACCTTGAAGGAGTCTAAAAGCTTGGGTCTGCTTGAATCGATTAGAAAATGGATAGACGGTGAGACGGGCGAGGATCTGCTCGAAGCCGCCGACGAACATGCAAAGCCGCGACGTGTTTGGGAAGAATTCCTCGTAAAGATCGCGCGCGAAGTCGAAGCGGCCATGCAGCGCGAAATGTTCACGCCGCCGGGTGGTCCAACCTACATTCCTCGCGAATACATCGTCTACCTCAGTCCCGACGACGACAAAGATTGGCAAGGCGACAAACGCCGCGGGCTCGAACAGGGACTGTTTCACGTACTTTCCGAACGTGCGCGCGAGCTAAGCGGCCAGACGCAGTTAGCGGTCAAATCTTTTGCGGTTGAGTTGCGCGTCGATGGAACGCTGAACAAGGGCGAGTTTCGCGTGCAGGCGGTTTGGGACGAAACGGAAAGCGGCCACACGATGGTGACGCCACGCGTCGATCCGATGCGCACTGCTCCGGCGTTCAGTCCGAACGATACGGTCGTTGAAAGGGCTTCTGATTCGGCGGGGGCTTCTGACTCGAGCGAGAGCGAACAGACAGTCGTGCGGCCCAAGGCCACAGCGCTTTATTCGGTTGAGGTCTGGCGCAACGGCGTGCGTGAAGCAGTGGTGCCGATCATGAAGAACGAGATCACGATCGGACGCGGTTCGCGCAGTATCACAGTCGACCTGCCGGTGAAAGGCGATCCGGAAGTGAGCCGCGTTCATGCGGTGTTGTCGCGTGACAACGAAGGGCGTTACTGGCTGGTAGCGAAGGGTCGTAATCCCACGATCGTCAACGGCCGCGAATTAACGCGCGAAGAGCCCACGGAAGTCGCGCCCGATCAGAAGATCGCTATTTGTAACTTTGTTTTGAGGATTCAGCCCAGGTAGTGCCACAAAGAGGCATAAGAAGAGTGGTTCACACCTGACTTGGTGCTTCTTGTGCCTCTTGTGCTTTTTGTGCTTCTTTGTGGCTTAAGTCGTTGATTAGGTCGTTCAAGAGAATGGGAACGTTCTCGCCCTGAAGATAATCCTTACCAAGCATCTTCATGATGCGGCGCTCTTTGGTCGTGCCGTTCACTTCCTTCAACATCGCGCTCGCGAAGGCCGCCACCACTTTCCCATCGAATTGCTTCCCACTGTTCTGCCGCAGATCGCGTACGACGTCCTCAAACGAACGTCGGCGCCGGTAAGGCCGATCGGTAGTCATAGCGTCGAACGAATCCGCGAGCGAGACGATCTTCGCGCCGATCGGAATCTGTTCGTCAACCAAACCGTCGGGATAACCACGCCCGTCGAGCCGTTCGTGATGATACTTGGCCATCAATGGAATATCAGCGTACGGATGATTGATCGGCGCAAGGATCTCGTAGCCCGCAGCCGGATGACGGTTTAGTTCGCTCGACTCTTTCGCGTTGATAGTGTACGGCGCGTTGATGATGTCGCGGTCCACAACCAGTTTGCCAATGTCGTGGAGATAGCCGGCGATCTGAATCCCTTCGACTTCTTCTTCACTCCAGCCCAATTCACGCGCGATGATCTCGCTGTAACGGCCGACGCGTTCCGAGTGTCCCTGCGTATACTTGTCTTTGATATCGATCGCCGCGGCGAAGGCGCGCACGGTTGCGCGATAGATCGTGCGCAGTTCGTCATAAAGCCGGCGATTCTCTTCCGCGCGTTGGGCCACCTGCTCGAGCAAACGGTGCGTGTGAATGCCCACGCCGATGTGCCGGACCATTGCGCGAATCGTTTCGAAGTCATCGCCCGAAAATTCTTCACCGCTGGCTTTTCTACCAAGCAGGACTAGTCCGGTTACTTCGTCGCGCACGATCATCGGCAGAATGAGTTCAATTCCCTCTCCCAAGAGCCGTTCGCGATAACGATTCACAAAACCAGTCGAACTCTCAGCGGTACTCACTAAAAAGTCAGAAGCGTCACGAGTCAGAAACTCCTGCTTCTCGGCCTCGTTGATAGAAAACTCCGCGAACAGCTTTTCACCGAGACCCCACACGGCCACGCAGCGAAGTTCGCCTTCGCCGATACACTCCGAGACCGCGCCACGCCGCAACGCGAGCGTTCCCAGCAGCAGGTGCATTGACGTTCGCACCATTTCGGTGAAATCGCCTCTTCCAGCTATCTCCTGGCCCAGGTCAGCAAGTGCACCGAATGTGTGAATGAGTTTCTGGGTCGATGGCTCCATCAAGTTAGTGGACTATGGGAGCAGTCTCAAAACCGGAAAGCGAAAGCAATGCCTCGCTTTCATCCTTTGCAAGCGCAACGTGTCGGGTGAGTCCAAGCATCTCGAACAATTGGACCGTCTGGTTGTTTACTTCGGAGAAGACGATCCTGGCGCCGCTCTTCTCAGCGACGTCAATGATGCCGAGGAGGATCGAGATGCCGATACTATTGACTAGTTTGGTGTCACTGAAATCAATCACTAGCGCGCGGCAACCACAGTCCAGTTGCCGGCGACATTCGCGTTCGATCTTTTCACCGGTCAGTTTGTTCAGGTAATCGCTGGCATAAACAACAGCCGTGGTACCAACACAGTGCGACCGTACCAAAGGGGCGTTTGGTTTATCCATGTCGTCTCAATCTGAGAGGTTTATGAAGCGGTGTCGCGAACGTATTTGGTCATGCGCAAGCTGGTGCCGTCGTCGACTCGTTCAAACTCGACTTCGTCCATCAACGTGCGAATGAGTTTAAGGCCCCATCCACGTCTTTCTTCTGCCGCTTCGGTTGTCGCTGAGCGGCCGCTCGTACCGTTGAGATTGCCTGGCACGACGCCGCGACTCGAAATAGTGACGACTAATCTATCACTTTCGACGAGAAAACGTTGATAAATTTTTCGATCCGGGCTGAAACTGTGTTCGGAGGCGTTGATACAGGCCTCCACGATGGCCGTCTTTATCTGGTTGATGGCCTCGGGCCGGAAGGTTAAACGCTTCGCGATCTGCTCCGCAGTGCTGGCCGCGATGAGCTCGTTGTCCTCACCCATTGGTACCACCACGAGAAACTCGTTGGCCGCCTCTCCACTGTGGACAGCCGAATTTACTGGCGTTTCACTTATCCGCGCAACAAGGAGTTCCAACTGCTGCCGACTGGAGCTAAACGCCTTACGACGAGCCAAATACCGGCTGGCTACTTCACTAAAACCCTCGTTGGCAATTAGCCAGATTTGAAAACGGCTGAACCCGAGCGTGTTCGCCAGGCTCTCGAAACGATCGCACCAGGCACGCGCTACTTCCCCGTCCACTTCCAGCTTCGACTCGAGATCTGCGACTAACCAGACTACCTCCTGCGCGTCCGAGTAGCTTCCGTCTTCAAAGGTGTGCGCCACGAGACAGCGTTCGTCCTCGGAGATTTGGCGCATGTCGCTATTGAAGGAGGCACAACTCGCGAGATGCACGCTCTGCGGCAGTTTGAATTGTTCTGTCTCGGCTTCGAGGTCTGAAGTGAGACGTTCCTGTTCCAGGCCCTTGTACTTCCGGCTAAACGTGGAGTTGTCGAAAAGGACCGCAGGCACACGTTGCGTGTTGAAGCGCGAGACGAGTTCGCGCAGGCTGACGCGCGCGATCTGTTTGTAATGACGCGCCATCGTGTGCGGCGCGCGTTTGAGCGCGTCGGCAAGCGCGTCAGCAACGACG